>JBASRP010000156.1:0-4646 GCA_049273905.1 Actinomycetota bacterium | reverse complement strand
ACGTGAGCTCTTCGGTGACGACGGCGTCGGCGAGCAGGTCGGGGCCGGAGCCGCCGTACTCCTCTTCGTACTTGAGTCCGAAGAGGCCGAGCTCGCCGCACCGCTCGTACAGCGATCGCGGGAAGTCGCGCGGCGCCTCCCACTCGTCGACGAACGGCCGGATCTCGCGTCCGACGACGTCGCGCACCGAATCGCGGAGAGCCTCGTGCTCTTCCGTGAACAGGTCGTACCGCGCTTCGCTCATCGGTCGGGCGGTTTCGGGGTCGGCGGGGGGTTGTCGGCGGGCGGACGGTCGGGGTCAGGGTCGCCACCGGGACGGCCGGGCGGAACGGGATCGTGGTCGCGGCCCGGCTTCGTCGGCGGTTCGGTGCGCGCGCGCATCACAGCCCCCGCATCTTCGAGATGATCTCGCGCATGATCTCGTCCGCGCCGCCGCCGATCCGCATCACGCGCGAGTCGCGCCATGCGCGCTGGATGGGAAGGTCCATCAGGTAGGCCGCGCCGCCGAAGATCTGCATCGCCTGGTTCGTGATCTTGTTGCCGACGACGCCCGTGTAGAGCTTCGCCATCGAGATCTCACGCACCGGGTACTCGCCCTTGTTCACCTTCCACACCGCGTCGTAGACCATGCGGCGCGCGGCTTCGATCTCGGTCGCCATCTCGGCGAGCCGGTGCGCCATCGTTTGGAACTTACCGATCGGCTGGCCGAACGCCTCACGCTCCTTCACGTATTGCAGGCAGCGGTCGAACAGCAGCTGCGCGCCTGAGACCGCGCCCGCGGACGCCACGAGCCGCTCGCCCTGCAGCTCCCACATGATCTGGTAAAAGCCCTTACCTTCCTCACCCAGGAGCGCGTCCGACGGGAGTCGCATGTCCTCCATCACGATCTCGGCGGTGTCGGACGAGTGCATGCCGAGCTTGTCGAGGCGGCGCGACACCTGCCAGCCCTTGGTGTTCGTCGGCACGATGAACAAGCTGAAGCCGTGGTAGCCGCTCGGCTTATCCGTGCGCGCGACGAGCGTACAGAACTGTGCGCGCACGCCGTTCGTGATGAAGATCTTGCGCCCGTTGATCACCCAGTCCGAGCCGTCGCGGACGGCAACGGTCTCGATGTTCGCGACGTCCGACCCCGCGTTCGGCTCGCTGATCCCTAAGCACGCGATCTTGCGGCCCTTGATCGCGGGCACGAGGTACTCCTGCTTCTGCTCTTCGGTGCCGAACTTGAAGATCGGCGGCGTCGCCATGTCGGTCTGCACCGCGACGGCCATGCCGACGCCGCCCGATCCGACGCGCACCATCTCTTCCTTGAGCACGAGCGTCGAGATGTAGTCGCCGCCCGAGCCGCCGTACTGTTCGGGGTAGGAGAGGCCGAGGAATCCGGCGTCGCCCATCTTCTCGAAAACCCAATCGGGGAAGTTCCCCGCGGCTTCCCACTCTTCCGCGTAGGGCTGGAGCTCGCGCTCGATGAAAGATCGGATCGACGAGCGCAGCGCGTCGTGCTCGGGCGTGAAGAAGGACGTCGTCACGGCGGTGGGCATCGCCGCGATGATAGCCGTGGGTGCGTGCGGCGAGAAAGCGGGTCAGCTCGCGGAGCCGACGTCCGCGTAGGCCGAACCGGCGACGCGCCAGCTACCGTCCCTCTCGACCGGCAGGACGGCGCGGCCGGTCGCGAGGCTCCCGCTTTGGAGGATCACACGATCGCGTCCGCCGAACCGCACGGCGACGACGGTCGCCGGCGATGTTCCGACCTCGGCTGTGATGCGACCCACAGAGACCGCGACGGGGCAGTCGCTGAGGTTGCGCACGCTCATCGTCACCGTGACGCGACGGGCGCCGGCTCCGCGCAGGCCGAGCGAGACCGTGACGGGTGGGATCGGTTGCGCCACAGCCGGCGTGATCTTGATCGGCGGCGCGAGGCTCGCCCCGGGGGCTCCCTTTGTGATGCGGACACTCAACGGCTGGGCCACGACGAGGCGCGAGCCCGTGTCGACGCGGGTCGTCCCGGACTCGTCGGTGACGGAACACCGCTCGACCTTCAAGCCGAGGACCGAGGTCGAGCGCCCCTTCACGCTCGTCTGGTTCGCGGCGACCACAATCGCGACCGCGGCGACACCGAGCGCCATCCGCGCGATCGGCGCGCCACGGAGAGACCGGATGCTCATCGGAGATGTCCCCTTCTTCCCGTCATTCCCGGAATTGACGGTTCCGGACGAGCGCCTATCGTCAGCTTATTCAGACAACTACATGAAACAACGAGCGAAGACCCCGTCCCCACACGGGAGGAGGCGGCGGCCCACCTTCTGAAGGTGCCGCCGCCTTCCGTGCGCTACGGCAAGGGTGCCACGACGGCGGACGCGTCGCCTGCGATCACGGAAGTTCCCGGCCCGATCTCACTACGAACGAGTGCGATCGCGGCGAACCCGGCATCCGGTGATCGGGCGGCGCTGGTGATCTTGCCGACGACCTCGCCGTCGACTGTGAGGTCTGCGCCGGCCTCGAGTCGAGCGTTGCTCGTGAGGCCGCGCAGCTCGCGCCGAACCCGGCCCAGGTTGTGCACGCGCGCGACCGATTCCTGTCCCGGGTAGCACCCCTTCGTCATCGAGACGCCGTGCGCCAGCAACGGCGTCTCGTTCACGAGGAGGCTCTCGTCGATGTCGCGTCCGAAGATGGGACGTCCTGCAGCGATCCTCGCATCGTCGAGGTCCTCGACCGTCGCGTGCGCTAGATCGAACCCGCGGACGACCTCATCGACTGCGGACGACGGACCGATGACGTCGATACCCGGGACACCCCAGCCGACCCGCACGAGGTAAGCGCCGCCAGACTCGGCGAACGCGACTTCGTCCCTCGAGAGCATCGACGGCGCGACCGCCTCGCCGCGCACCGCTGCCACGACGTATTCGCCGGTGAGGTCGACGACCTCGCACCCGGCGAGGCCGGCGTATCGGACGATCAGTCTCTCGATCCCGTCGCGCGACGCTTCATCCGCGTCGAACAACACATCCTTCTCTAGTGGGAGCACGCGGACCTCGGCCGCGACGCGACCCTCGGGGGTGAGAAGCGCGGCGATCGCTCCAGTCCCCTCGCGCAGTTCACTCACGTCCTGGGCGAGGACGTCGTGCAGGTACGCGAGAGGACGCTCGCCGGTCACCCGGTAGACGACGCGCGGGAGGCGCTCAACGACGGCCGCAGACGCGAAGGGAGCGGTCATGGACCCACTGTAGCGCCGCGTCCTCGCGCCGTTCGGGCCGCGGCCGATAAAGTCTCCGCGTCAAGGAGGCCCGAGATGCCGATCGTTCGTTCCGGAGACGCCGACATCGCGTACGAGACAGCGGGGCATGGCGACCCGCTTCTGATGATCATGGGTTTCCTCGCCGACTCGCGCATGTGGGTCTTGCAGACGCCGGTGTTCGCCGAGCACTTCCGCTGCATCACCTTCGACAACCGCGGCGTCGGCATGTCGTCGTCCCCGCCGGGCCCGTACACCACCGAGCAGATGGCCGCCGACGCGCTCGCCGTTCTCGACGACGCCGGTGTCGACAAGGCGCACGTTCTCGGCATCTCGATGGGCGGCGCGATCGCGCAGCACGTCGCGCTGAAAGCGCCGGAGCGGATCCGCTCGCTCACGCTCGCCGCGACCTGGTGTCACCCGAACGCGTGGCTCGAGCGTATGGCGGCGCTCGGCGAGCTCCTCGCCGGTCTGCCCGACAACCAGGTCGGCAGCGCCGCGCTGCTGTGGCTGTTCACGCCGAAGATGATCATCCACCAGCCCGACGTCGTGAACGCGATCGAGCAGATGATGATCGCCTTCGAGCCTCCGCCGGATGCGTTCGTGAAGCAGATCCACGGCGTTCTCTCGCACGACACGCGAGAGCAGCTGAAGCAGGTCACGGCGCCGACGCTGGTTCTCGGCGCGCGGCGCGACGTCATGGTGCCGCCCGAGCTCGCCGAGGTTATTCACCAGTCGATCCCGGGATCGCGGTTCGAATTACTCGACGGCGGTCACGCCTTCTCGGCCGAGAACGCCCAAGAGTTCAACCAGGTGATCCTGGAGTTCCTGAAGGCGAACTGACGGTCCGGTCGCGCTCCGCGTAGGCGAGCACGATCTCGACGAACCGATCGGGAACCTCGACCTGCGGGTTGTGCCCGGCTCCCTCGATCACTACGAGCTCGGCGCCCGGGATCTTCGACACCCAGTGTTCCCCGACGGCGAGCGGGACGATGACGTCTTCGCTCCCCCACACGATCAGCGGCGGCACCTTCAACGACGCCGCGACGCGCTCGACCTCGGCGCGGCCGGCCGACATCATCCACAACAGGTTGCGCTGCGCGGATAGAAGAGGACGGCGGAGCGCCATGTTGTTCCGCCGCGCCTCGGCCTCCTCGCGCATCAGACGAAGCGTTTCGGCGGAGACCCTCGTGGGGTCGGCGATGTTTCGCCTCAGTCCGTCGGCAAGCTGGTAGTCGGCGGACTTGAGCTTCATGAATCCCGTGTAGAGCGCCTCACCGACGCCGGGAAGCGACGCGATGGTGGCCCGAGCGATGATCTTGGCGTCGGGCCGCGCCCCGGGCGGCAACGGCAACGCCGGATCCACGAGCACGAGCTGCGAGACGCGCTCGGGCCACGATGCCGCGAGCCACATCGC
>JBASRP010000148.1:0-2791 GCA_049273905.1 Actinomycetota bacterium | reverse complement strand
TCGTCGGGCCGCCGAACGCCGGCAAGTCCAGTCTGCTGAACGCACTCGTGGGACGCGAGCGCGCGATCGTCTCGCCTCTGGCGGGCACCACGCGCGACGTCGTCGAGGCCACCATCGAGCTCGCCGGCGTTCCCGTGCGACTGCTCGACACGGCGGGCATCGACGTGGCGCGCGACGAGGTCGAGGCCGAGGGCATTCGCCGCAGCCGCGGCGCGATCGAGGAGAGCGAACTCCTGCTCGTCGTCGTCGACGGAAGTCGTCCGCTCGCGCGCGAGGTGCTCGACGAAACGGCTTGTCGTGCGCGCGTCGTGGTTCGCGGCAAGAGCGATCTGGCGCGCGATCCGTCGACAGCGCGCATCGACGGTGCCCTGGACGTGTCGGCGCTTACCGGCGCCGGGATCGATCGGCTCGTGCACCGGCTCTGTCGCGAAGTCGAGGCGCGGAGCGATGGAGACGGTGGTGGCTTGATCGCCTCGTTGCGCCAGATGGAGGGGCTCGACCTGCTGGAGCGGGCCCTCATCGCCGCCGGCAGCGCCCTGCGCACAACCCCCGTCGAGGTCGCCATGGTCGACCTCCGCGACGCGCTGGCTCAGGTTTCTACAGTGCTGGGCATGGAGATTGGTGACGCCGTGCTCGATCGTATCTTCGCCACGTTCTGCCTCGGCAAGTGACCGACGTCGCCAACCGACTCCGCACCGGCGCCGCTCGCGCGCTCGGTCGACCTCTGAGCGAGACCGAGTCCGATCTGCTCTATAAATACCTAGAACTATTGATGAAATGGCAGAAGACCCAGCGTCTCGTCGGATCTTCCGACCCGGACTGGATCGTTGACAACGCGATTGTGGATAGCTTGTTGTTTGCTCGAGCCCTCCCGCCAGGGATCTCTACGATGTGCGATGTGGGTTCCGGAGCGGGCATTCCTGGAATCCCACTGAAGGCGGTTATGCCGACGGTCGATGTGACCCTCGTCGAGTCTAGAGAACGGCGGGCGTCATTTCTCGCCTCCGCGATCCGGGAACTCCCTCTCACTCGCTGTCGGCTCATTAACCGGCGCATCGAGGACGTCTCGGACGAGCTGGCCGGGAGGTTCGATGCGATCGTGATGCGCTGCGCGGGCCGGCCCGAGGGTCTCGTGGAATGCACGAGCAGACTGCTTTCCCCAGGCGGCGTCCTGATCGCGTCCGGACCACCGGTCGCGGGGCCGCTGACCAGGGGCGAATGGCTTGAGGTCGACGGTCCCAGAGGTCCTCGGCGGTTCTGGATCTACCGCACAACTTGACGGGAAGGCCGGGAGACGCATAGTGTTTTACGTCAAACATCACTAGTCGTCAGATGGTGAGTATATGTTCGACGTGAAACATCGGGAGGTGTGGTGGCTCGGAAGACGTTAGCGGTCGTCAACCAGAAGGGCGGTGTTGGAAAGACCACCACCGCCGTCAACCTCGCTGCCGGCCTCGCTCTGGCTGGGTGCCCTACCCTCCTCGTCGATCTCGACCCCCAGGGAAACGCCACCACCGGGTTCGGAGTCCAGAAGGAAGGTCTGTACCCAACCGTGTACCACGCCCTCCTCGGCAGCGAGCCTACCGACAAGGCGATCCTGCAGACGACTCTGCCGGGCCTCGACCTGCTCCCTTCCGACATCGACCTCGTCGGCGCCGAAGTTGAGCTCGTCACCATCGAGCGACGTGAACACCGGCTGGCGAGCGCTCTTGCCTCCGTCAGCAATCCTTATCGGTACGTGCTCATCGATTGTCCCCCTTCCCTCGGCCTGCTGACGATCAACGCGCTCGTCGCAGCGGATAGCGTCCTGGTACCGCTTCAGTGCGAGTTCTACGCGCTCGAGGGCCTCACGCATCTCCTGAGGACCGTCAAGCTCATTCGCGAGCGGCTCAATCCCCGCTTGGGCGTCGAGGGCATCGTGCTCACGATGTTCGATGGGCGGACGAGTGTCGCGCTCCAGATCCGTGATGAGGTCCAGCGCTATTTCCCGGGCGAGATTTTCGAGACCATCATCCCTCGAAATGTCCGCCTCACCGAAGCGCCCAGCCACGGCAAGCCGGTCATGCTCCATGACCTGCGTTCCAGCGGCGCCATCGCTTATCTCGAGCTCACGCGGGAGGTTCTCAAGCATGAATAAGCAGCGCGGTCTCGGCCGTGGTCTGGGGGCGCTGTTATCCTCGACACCTGGCGAGTCCTCTATGGTGGGTGAGCAGGAAAGCCTGATCGAGATCCCGATCGATCAGATCGACGTCAACCCGAATCAACCAAGAAAACTCTTTGATTCCAGTGCTTTACAGGAACTGTCCGCGTCCATCAAGGCGTCCGGCGTCATCCAGCCGGTCGTCGTCCGCCGTGTGAACGGAGCCTATCAGCTCATCGCCGGCGAGCGGCGGTGGCGAGCGGCCCGCCAGGCTGGGCTCGACCGTATCCCGGCCGTCGTGCGAGACGCCACCGACGCCGAGAGCCTCGAGATCGCGCTTGTCGAGAACCTGCTCCGCGAAGACCTGAACCCGATGGAAGAGGCAGAGGCGTATCACAAGCTGCTCGCGCAATTCGGCTGGACCCAGGAAGAGCTCGCGCAGCGTGTCGGTCGCGACCGCTCGTCCATCGCCAACGCGCTACGCCTGCTGCGCCTGCCCGAGGTGATTCAGGCCGACCTGCGTGGTGGACGCCTGACGATGGGGCACGCGCTGGCCCTCCTGTCGCTCACCAGCGAAGTCGATCAGCTCCGGCTGCGCGAGGAGATCCTGGCCCACTCGTGGTCGGTGCGCGCCACCGAACAGTCCGCGCG
>JBASRP010000114.1:0-1586 GCA_049273905.1 Actinomycetota bacterium | reverse complement strand
GCGGCGGATGCCGGGTCGGGGACGCGCTACGACGCCGCCCCACGATGAAACCTGCCTATGTTCGCGGGCGATGCGCGAACCCCGGTGGACGGGCGGACTGTAGGTGTAGCTGTCTTTGTAGACACGGCCAATGTCCTTGCCGGTCTTCAACAGCGTGACCGTCCAGCCTTTGGGGTGCTCGTCGTCCGGCGTAAGTTCGACGGGTATGACGTCTCCACGCTCCCCCGCAATGCTGACGTTGATTCTCATATGACCCCCATGTTTCGGCGAAAGCGAGAAGATGTCCTCACCCGCCGCCCAATCGCAAGCAGGGATCGCCGCTCTGAAGAGCGTTCGATCCGCCGCCGCTCAAGCTTGGCGGCGAGTGAGGTGACCACGGACTCGTGGTCTAGACCTTCAGGCGCGAAAACTAAGCTGGGCGTAGATCAGTACACCCTCACGGTCCAAAGGCCTATCTTCTCTGTTCTCTTCCGTCCCGCGGTTGCCTGCAGGGCGGTGAACGGCAACGTCGAGAAACGGTCGGCGCTGCAACTGCCAGAGGCCAGCACTCCTAGGAGAGCCAGCCCAAACTACCGGTTGAGACGGGTCCCCGCAGGCCAGTAGACCTCGCCTGGGACCGGGAATATCTCGACGCGGTGGAGGTCCAGTTCTTCCTCCGTCAGCTGGAGGCGTGAGCGGATTGCCGTCGAGTAGGAGAAATAGGCAACAGCGTCGCTCCCGTCGCTACGGGGCAGCACTCGCCCGTCCTCCTGCGTGGGTCCGTCTGCCTCGCCGTCGCGAGGGATCCTGTGCTCCTCGCCCTGAGGATTCACATATCCCTCGTTCTGGGCCATCATCCACTCCCTCAGCTTCTTGTCCTTCGTGCTCGTCTCGCACTCGACGATGACCATCGTTCCATCGCTGCGAACGAACACACCGTCGGGTCGGTGACTTCGGCGGAATTCCCCGTCCTCCGTCTTAACGAGCTCCTGGCCGTAGCCGTAGGTTGGCCGCACGAGTCGCTCGGGAACGAACTTCCCTTGCGGATCCTCTTTCAACATGGCCAGGCTGATCTCCACGAGGCTGAAATCGTGGGGCAGATTGGCCAGTGCTGGCCGGCCGCGATAGAGGGATGCGTTCAGGCCAACCGCCTCCAGACCCGCCCCAGTGGGCCAGATGGTCCAGAGATCTTTGTCCCCGCACAGAACTTCGACGTACTCCAGCCAGCCATCACGCTCCAGACGAGTGACGCAATCGCGGACTCCTTTGAGCGTGCGGCCGGTGTGGCGACGAAGCTGGTCGAGTCGCATCCGTTTGAACGTGCCGATCAGCATCAGCAGGTCAAGATCGCTCTCTTGGAGTGAGAGTGACTTGGCCCTGCGTTTTACCCCTTGTTTACCCGTTCGTTGGGTTCCCATTATGTCATTTACCTTCCTGCCTGTAACAGGCATTGGATTAATTGCTACTTCGATTGGGAGTTCTCGCCTGACGACGAGGACTCTGTTTCACTGCGACCGACGAGCGTTCCGCGGAAATCAGCTCGCTCGGCGGCTCGTCTCCAACGTGAAAGCGCGCACCGCTAATGCGCCTCATCGAGACTCCTGGGT
>JBASRP010000106.1:0-3123 GCA_049273905.1 Actinomycetota bacterium | reverse complement strand
GAACCATCCCGGCAGCGACGGCCGCAGCGCTGCCGCCGCTCGACCCGCCCGTGGAGAAGCCGAGGTTCCACGGGTTGCGCGTCGGCCCATAGGCCTCCGGTTCGGTCGTCGGCTGCAGGCCCATCTCCGGCGTGTTGCTGCGGCCGACGAAGACGAACCCGGCCCGGCGCAGCATGGCCGCGTGATCGGTGTCGTGTTCCTCGGTCCAGTCCATCTCCTTGAGGAACCGCATGCCTTTGTGGAACGGGTCGCCGGCGGTGTGACTCCACAGGTCCTTGATCACCGTCGGGACGCCGCGGAAGGGACCGTCGGGAAGGGAGGCGGACGCGGCCTCCGCGCGCGCCTTCTCGAACATGCGGATCGGGATCGCGTTGATCTCAGGGTCGAGCTTCTCGATGCGCTGGATCGCCGCGTCCAGGAGCTCGAGCGGCGTTACCTCACCGGCGCGCACGAGCTCCGCACAGCCGAGCGCGTCGAGGTCTGCCAGCTCGTCCGGCACGCGCGAAGGATAACGCGGGCGGCGGTTCAGACGTTCTGCGGCGACTCCTGCGGCGTGGTTGCGCGCGGGAGCAACACCCGGAAGGACGCTCCGCCGCCGTCGCGTTCCTCGACCCACGCTCGTCCGCCGTTGACTCGCGCGAAGCGCGCGACGAGCGACAAGCCGACGCCGGTTCCCTGCACGTGCGACGCGAAGTCGCCGCGCCGGAAAGGCTCGAAGATGTCCTCCCGCAGGCTGGGAGGAACTCCCGGGCCGCTGTCCTCGACGATCAGGACGACACCGTCGGGCGCGTCTTCACTTCGGACGTGGATCGCAGTGTGAGCAGGGGTGTGTTTCGCCGCGTTCGACAGCAGGTTCTCGACGATCCTCTCGAGATGTGCGGGATCGGCAGCGACCATCTCCGTTCCGAGGTCGATCGAGACCGGATGCTCGTTCATCTCCATGCTCGCGAGGGTGCGCCGGGCCACCATCTCCAACGCGGTCGCTCGCGGCCGCGGTTCGATGACGCCGCGGTTCAGGCGATCGACATCGAGCAGGTCCGCGAGGAGGCGATCGAGCCGCCGTGCGTTCGCGTCGAGGCGCTCGATGAGGTCTTCCTTCTCCTCATCCGTGAGGGCCACGGAATGGTCCGTCATCGTCGACGACAAACCCATGATGACCGTGAGAGGTGTGCGCAGCTCGTGCGAGACCGCGGTCAGAAGCGAGTCTTTGAACTCGTCGAGCATCCGGAGTCGGCGGCCCGCCTCGCGCTCGCCGTCCAACGAGCGGCGAAGTACGTCCTCCGCCTCGCGTCGCTGCGTGACGTCATGGCAGTACCCGCGCAGACCGAGGCGCTCTCCGGACGCGGCGTCGGTGAGGGCCTCGCCGCGGGCGTGCACCCAACGCACCTCTCCGTCCGGCCGGACGATCCGGTATTCGTGTTCGAACGCGTCGCCGGTCGCCAGCGTGCCCTCGACCGCCGCGGTTACCTGGTCGCGATGGTCGGGATGAACGTGTCCTACGTACGCCTCGAACGTGGCGGCTCCCGCCTTGGGTTCGAGGCCGTAGATGCGATACAGCTCGTCGGTCCACGTCACGGAGTTCGTAGAGACGTCCCAATGCCATGACCCGATATGCGCGAGCCGCTGCGCCTCCTGAAGACGCTCCTCGCTGGTCGTGAGCTCCGCGGTCCGGACGATGACGCGCTCCTCCAGCTCGTCGGCCGATCGGCGCAGCGCTGCCTGTGCCCGCGCGCGCTCCCGTGTGACGGCGGCGAGAGAGAGCGCGGCAAGCGCGACCGAACCGTTGAACGCCTGGAGAGACATCAGATTTGTGGTCCGGCTCATGCCGGTGAAGGGTCCGTTGCCCGCCGTCGTCTCGAGGATGGCGATCCCCGAGACGAGCAGGATCAGCGCGGAGGTGCCGCGCTGATGGAATCGAACCGCCGCCCAGATCGCGAATGGGAACAGCAGATACACGAGAGGGATGTGCGTCCCGAAGACGAGCAGGGCGACGACGACCGTCGTGCCGACCAGGATCGTTCCTTCTCGTGGACGTGTCGCGATGGGATCCGCTTCGTCGAGAGGCGTGGCGAACGTGAGGATCAGCGGCGCGAACAAAACCACACCGAGCGCGTCTCCGACCCACCACACGAGCCACGCGAGCCCGGCACCCTCTCGTCCGATGGCGTCGGTCGCGATGAGAGAGAGCGTCCCGCCCGTCGCGCTGATGAGCATGCTCGCCAGACCGCCCAAGAGGACGAGGAGCACAACATCGCGTAGGCGATCGAGGGCTGGACGGAAGCCCGTCCGGCGCAGAAGAGCTGCTCCGACGATCGGCGCGAGCGTGTTCCCAACGCAGATGCCGAGTGTCGTCGCCAGCGGGGCACCGTTGGTGAGGTTCGCGACGAGAGCGCCGACGGTGATGCCCGGCCAGACACGAGGGCCGAAGAGCAGCAGTCCCGCGACGGCGATCCCCGTGGGGGGCCAGACCGAGGTGATGTTCTCGTTGCTGTATGCGAGCCTCAGCCCGAGCTTCGCTCCGAGGAAGTACGCGACGGCCAGGATCGCGGCACGGATGATGAGATCGCGCCCCCGCGCCCGCGAAGCGGTCCACCCGCTCGCGTCCATATTCTGGAAAGTAGCACCCCGCGGCGGCGGATTCGGCTAAGCAGCGAAAGAAATTCGCGTCCGCCCCCGTGGCTGATAGACATTCATCCCGATGTGCCCAGACGCGATGAGCAGGTGAAGGAGCCGGGCATCGCCGTCGTGCCACCGCGGCCGGAGATCGAAGCAGCCGCGGCGGAGGCCGGCGGTCGGCTTGTTGAGCCGGCGTCGGCCGACGCCCTCGTGTGGATGGATCCGGCCGATCCCGAGGGACTGCGCACGATACTCGCCGCGTCCCCCGCGACGTGGGTGCAGCTGCCGTTCGCCGGTATCGAAGAGTTCCTCGCTACCGGCGTGCTCGAGCCCGGGCGGACGTGGACGTGCGCGAAAGGTATCTACGGCCCCTCGACCGCGGAGCACGCCCTCGCCTTGTTGCTGTTGGCGGCGCGCGGGTTGCACCGTCACGTGAGAGCCCGCAGCTGGCGGAAGCGCGGCGACGCGTCCACGGCCCGACGGCTGGCCGGCGGCACGGTGCTGATC
>JBASRP010000097.1:0-2676 GCA_049273905.1 Actinomycetota bacterium | reverse complement strand
CCTCGAGACTGTGCCGCGCCTGTTCGACCGTATCCGGCCGGCGTTCACGTACGAGGGTTCACTCGATCTGTTGCGCCGCGCGCGGGCCCGGCTTCCACAGACCAGCTTCACGAAGTCGAACCTGATCGTCGGGATGGGCGAGAGCTTCGACGAGATCGTCGCGTCGATGCGCGACCTGCGCGACGCGGGTTGCGACCTACTGACGATCGGCCAGTACCTCCGACCCGGCCCGCTGCAGATGCCGGTCGCTCGCTTCGTGCCGCCCGACGAGTTCGCGGCCTGGCGCGCGGCCGGCGAAGCGATCGGCTTCGCCTGGGTCGAGTCGGGGCCGCTCGTCCGGTCGTCGTACCACGCCGGCCGCCAGCACCGGGCCGCGCGCGCACGCGTCTGACCGCCCCTAACGGTCGGAGCCACGGAAGCGTTCGTCAGCAGGAACGCGTCTCGCGCCGCCGAATCAGCCAGAGCAAGGGGGGCGCATGACTGTTCGAACTCGTGGAGTGATCGCGGGGACACTGGCCGCTACGCGCCGTTCCTCGACCAGACGCATCCTGATCACGTGCCTCCTCATCGCGCTGACCGTGGCCGGGTCTTTCTTCATCGGTCGCCGGACGGCGCCGTCCCACCGTCATCCCCTGATCGGCTCACTCGATCGCGGCTTCGACGTAACCGTCGGGCGCTGCACCCAAGTACCGACCAGCGTGAGTCAGCCCGGATTCAAGATCCTCGCGACGATCGAATGGCGTTCAGGGTGGAAAGACAACGAGTTCCCATTCCATCGCGACGGTTGGGAGAGCAACGTTCACATCGGAGTATCGTGGGATCGCGAGGTGTGGTCGTTCGGCGACGTCAAGCCGGCGCGCCGCGTGAACGGGTACAGCGTCGGACCCGTGTTCACGCCGTCCGGCAACGCGGCGCGGAATTGGGCGGTCCGTGAGGCCCGGCGACGTAGCTTGCTCGAATCCTCGCCCGTGCCCGACACCTTTATGCAACAGTTGAGCAACTCCTATGGCGTCTTCGTCGCCGAGAATTACTACGACGACAAACCGCAGGCGCGATGGGAAGCGAGCTTCACCGCATACAACCCTCTCGGCGTTAGACCGAAACCGTCAACGGCCACGCTGGCGATGTTCGACGTCGACGGTTCCGTCATCGAGAAGACGGTCCCCCTCACGTGCGCCTAAGCCAAGCGCCGCCGCGCGCTACCCGATCTTGATGCTCTGACCGCCGTCCACCGGGAGCAACACTCCGGTGATGAAGCGCGCTTCGTCCGAGGCCAGGAACAGCGCCGCGTTCGCGACGTCCCACGCCGTCCCCATCTTTCCTTCGAGCGGCACCATCGCGTCGCGTGCCTTGATCAAGTCTTCCTTCGAGGCGCCGGTCGCATCGGCGATCCCCTCGATCGCCATCGGCGTGTTCATCAGGCCCGGCAGGATCGCGTTGCAACGGATCCCACGGCTCGCGTTCGCAATCGCGATCTGCTGCGTCAACGCGTTCACGCCCGCCTTCGAGACCTTGTAGGCCGTCATGCCCGTCGCGGCGACCGACGCCAGCGAGGAGATGTTGATGATCGATCCCGAGCGCTGCTCCCGCATCTGCGGGAGGACGTGCTTGCACGTGAGGAGCATCGCCGTCAGGTTGACGTCGAGGATGCGCCGCCACGTCTCGAGCTCAATCCGAACGGCGCTCGTGTCGCCCTTTCCGATCCCGACGTTGTTATGAAGGATGTCGATCCGGCCGAAGCGCTCGACGCACGCCGCTGCGAGTCCGGCGCAATCGCCCTCGCGCGTCACGTCGGCTTCGAACGCGACGGCCTCGCCGTCCTCCGACGTGATCATCTTCTCGGTCTCGCGCGCGGAGTCGACGTCGCGGTCGACGAGGAGCACGCGTGCGCCTTCGCGCGCGAAGAGGATCGCCGTCGCGCGGCCGTTGCCGATCGTGTCGCCCGGTGTCTGGCCGGCCCCGACGACGATCGCGACCTGCCCCTCCAGTCTCATGACGGGAAGCCCTCGACGCCGGGATCGAGCTGCACACCGAAACTGTTCAAGGCCATGGACACCAGCGTGTACTGCCCGATGGCGAACACCAGGTCCATGAGCTGCTCGGCCGAGTAACGCACGCTCAGCGCGGCCCAGGTTTCGTCGCCGACCATGTAGTCGTCGTGGAGCTCGTCGGCCGCCCGGAGCAGCGTGGCGTCGAAAGGATCCCAGGCCGGGTCGTCGGGTCCTCGCGTGATGCGCTCGATCTCGTCGTTGGTCAGCCCGACGGCGCGGCCGATGATGACGTGCTGGCCCCACTCGTACTCCGACCGGCAACGCCAGCCCGTGCGGAGGATGACGAGCTCGCGATCGCGCGGCGGCAGCGTCGACTTGAAGAGGACGTGGTTCCCGAAGACGAGCCAGCGCTTGAACAGCTTCGGGTGGTTCGCGAGCGTCCGGAAGATGTTGACCGCGTCCCCGAGTGCAAGGGTGTCGAGGAGCGCACGCGTTTCGCCCTCCACGGAATCCGGATCAACGGGCTCTATACGCGGCGCGGACGGTCGCACGGTCGCCTCCTCGAAGCCGGGAACGGCGGCAATGCTAACCGGGCCAAAACGCGGCATGCCTCCCGGCCGGTGCGGCCCGCGACGAAACACCGAATTTAAAGACAGGAAACGGTTCGGAAACGACCCGCTGTTAG
>JBASRP010000090.1:0-2308 GCA_049273905.1 Actinomycetota bacterium | reverse complement strand
GCGTCATGATCTGCTCGAGCAACGACTCGGGGACATGCGTGCGCGCCGCGATGTCGGCCATCTTCAGCGGGCTCCCGGGCGCCAGCGTTAGCGCCAGCACCGCCCGCGTGGCGTAGTCGGTCTTCTTAGTGATCCACATCGGATTCCTTACCTCCAAGTAGAGATTAATGCGGTTCCGGGATGAACCGGTACCAGGGTTGACATGGAACCAAGCCCTCCGTAGCTTAGATTCTCAACTATCTTTACTTAGTCAGTTGAGATTATCAACAATCTGCTAACTCGGGAAGGGGAAAAGATGCGTCGAGCTGGTCGTTCGTTGCGCGTCGCAGGGATCGTCGGCCTTGCTCTGGCTCTTAGCTTCGGGGCGGCGGCGTGCGGGAACGAGGGTGGCTCGGGCTCCGGCGGCAAAGTCACGCTCCGCCTCGGCTACTTCCCGAACCTCACGCACGCGCCGGCGATCATCGGCGTCGAGAAGGGCCTGTTCAGGAAGGAGCTCGGAGCCGGCGTCACTCTCACGACGACGACGTTCAATGCGGGCCCCGACGTCGTCACGGCGATCTTCTCGAACGCGCTCGACATCGCGTACATCGGCCCGAACCCGGCGATCAACGCGTGGGCTCAATCGAAGGGCGCGGCGATCCGCATCATCTCGGGTGCGACGTCCGGCGGCGCGGCGCTCGTCGTGAAGCCATCGATCACCTCGGTGTCGCAGCTCAAAGGGAAGAAGATCGCGTCCCCGCAGCTCGGGAACACGCAGGACGTGGCCTTGCGTGCGTTCCTCAAGGACCACGGCTACAAGACCGACAAGACCGGCGGTGGCGACGTGAAGGTCGTGGCGCAGGCGAACTCGCAAACGCTCGAGACATTCAAGTCGGGTCTGATCGATGGAGCGTGGGTCCCGGAACCCTGGGCGACGCGTCTCGTTCTCGAAGGTGGCGGGAAGGTCCTCATCGATGAGAAGACGCTGTGGCCGGATGGGAGGTTCGTGACCACGCACGTCATCGTTCGTACGGCTTTCCTCCGCGAGCACGGGGACGTCGTCGAGAACTTCCTCAGGGGGCATGTCGCGACGGTGGACTACGCGAACGAGAACCCTGAAGACGCGAAGACGATCGTCAACGGGTCGCTCGAGAAGATCACCGGCAAGGCCTTGAAGACTGAAGTCATCGACGAAGCGTGGAAGAACCTCATCTTCACGATCGACCCCGTCGCTTCATCGCTCCGCGCTTCGGCGAAGGATGCCGAGGCGGTCGGACTGCTGGATCGCGTCGATCTCGAAGGCATCTACGACTTGAAACCGCTCAACGCCGTCCTCAAGGCCCTCCGCCGGCCCGACATCGTGACGGACTAGAACGATGAGCGAGGCAACGCTTGGCCGCCGTGAGGGCGCGATCACGAGCCCGCGTGCCGTCGCGATAGAGATCCGTGACGTCTCGCAGACCTACCACGACGGGCGTAGCTCGCTGAAGGCGCTCGACAGGGTTTCGCTGGCGGTGCGCGAAGGAGAGTTCGTCTGTCTCCTCGGCGCCTCCGGCTGCGGCAAGACGACTCTGCTGAACCTCATCGTCGGGCTCTATCACTTGTCGTCGGGGACGATCGAGGTGGGAGGCCGCCGGGTGGCGCTCATGTTCCAGGATCCTGCGCTGTTCCCGTGGCTGACCGTCTCGCGGAACATCGACATGGCGATGCGTTTCCGCAACGTGCCGAAACCGCAGCGCGACGAGCGGATCGCCGGGCTGCTGAAACTCGTCCACCTGGACCAGTTCGGCGACAAACGGCCGCACGAGCTGTCCGGCGGGATGCGCCAGCGCGTCGCGCTCGCGCGAGCGCTCGCGCAGGACGCCGACGTTTTGCTGATGGACGAGCCGTTCGGCGCTCTCGACGCCATGACGCGTGACGTCCTCCACGACGAATTCGAAAAGCTGTGGCGTGAAACGGGGCTAACCGTCCTGTTCGTGACTCACAACGTCCGCGAGGCCGTGCGACTCGGCGACCGCGTAATCCTGCTATCGAGCCGGCCCGGGCGGGTGGTTGCGGAGTTCCCCGTTGAGGTCGAGCGGCCGCGCCGGATCGACTCGGTGCCGGTGAGCGAGCTGTCGGCGACGATCACGGACCGTCTGCGCGAGGAGGTGCGTCGTCATGGCCACTGACCGCGAAGCGCTTCGGCTTGAAGAAGAGATCGAAGGGCTCGACGCTCTCGACGCGCCTATCCGCGAAGAGGTCACGACCTCCCCGATCGAAAGGATCTGGTCGGCGGCATGGCCGAAGCTTGCTGCGGTCGCGATCATCCTCGCGGTTTGGCAAGTTG
>JBASRP010000050.1:0-19348 GCA_049273905.1 Actinomycetota bacterium | reverse complement strand
GCGATGGCGTCGGCGCATGCGGCGTACGGACCGGGACGCCCGATCCAGATCGAGGTCGCCACGCGAGATGCCGCCGCGGCCGGTCGCGTGCTCTCGCGCTTCACCGGCGAGGCGCGGGTCGAGTTCGCTCGCGGTTCGGCGTGGTTCATGATCCCGAACCCGAGCGGATGGACGCGCGAAGATCATCCGTTCGCGTGGCGCCTGCTGCCCGCGCTGAAGGCGGCCGGTATCGCGGTGCGTTCGGCCGTTCTCTAGCCGGGGGTCATCCGCGAGCTGCCGCTCAGAACCCCCCGCGCGCTCGGCGTGGCCGGGTCAGAAGATCGGCGACAGCGGATCTAGGCCGAGCAAGACGCGTCCCGCGTCCTCCATGACGGGGGGCGCCACGCTGAAGTGGTGGGTGATGGCGTCCGCGTCGCGCGCATGGCGTTGGATCGGGGACGAACTGTAAAGCGACGAGCCGCCGGCGATGGTGCTCACCCTGTGCGCGACCGCGGCGGCTACCCGCGCGGCCTCCACACAGGCGAGGCGCGCCAGGGCGTTGGTTCGTTTGCTGACCTCGTCTCCCGCAACGGTCGTGGTCCAGATCTCTTCGGCGGCCTCGTACAACAAAGCTCGCACACCGCCGAGCTGCCCTTCGAGCTGCGCCACCTCGATCTGGGTGGCCGGCTTCGACGCAAGTGAAGACATGCTCATCGTCGGCATCTTCCCGCCGGCCAGCTCGACGAGATCGTCCAGCGCCGCGCGCGCGATCCCGATCGCGACCGACGCCACCTGTACCGTGAACCCGGAAACGCCGGGGATGCGAACCATCGGATCGGACCTGTGGTTCGTCGGGTCGAAAAGGTGGAACGTTCGGTGCGCCGGCACGAAGATGTTCGTCGCGCTGATGTCGTTGGATCCCGTGCCGCGCAGACCGTTCACGTACCAGGTGTCGTGGATCTCGATCTCGGTGACGGGCATGAACGCCCAGGTGACCTCGGGGATACCCATCTCTGTCATGCGCGGTGCGCCGTCGTAGAGGATCACGCATCCGCCCATGACCCAATCGACGTGCGTGATCCCGCTCGCGAACCGCCACTTGCCGTTGATCGTGAAACCGCCGTCGGTCGGAACCGCCGTCCCCTGCATCGGAGGAACGACCGACGCCGTCGGGATCGACGGATCGGCGAAGACTTCCTTGACGCCGGCCTCGGGGAGCATGCCCGCCATGCTGGCGCCGCCGGAGCCGATCATCGAGCACCAACCCGTCGACCCGTCGGCGCCCGCGATCGTCTCGAAGGCGCGCATCATGTCCATGAGCGTCCCATCGTCCCCGCCGAGGGCGGCGGGAACGCCCAGCCGGAAGACACCCGTGTTGGCCAGGTCCGCGGCCAGATCCTTGGGGAGACGCCGTCCCTCCTCGATCTCTTCACGCCGTGCGCGGATGCGCGGAAGCAGCTCCTGGAGTCGCTGATCGAACCCGTCCACGGCCATGGCATCCCCCTTGGCTCAACGTTCGACCGTAGTCTCCCGAAAGCGCTCGGGCGTTACAACCCCCGCCGGGGCCGATCACCCCAGGGGGTTAGAGTCCGGCGATCTGGTACCAGAACTTCTGGTCCTTGCGCGGCGTCTGGTCGACGTGGATGTATTTGGTCTGCTGGTACTCGCGGATGCCCCAGCGTCCGAGCTCGCGCCCGACGCCCGACTGCTTGTAGCCGCCGAAAGGCGCGTACGCCGACAGCAGGTGGTAGTCGTTGACCCACACGGTCCCGGTGCGGATGCGCTTCGCAACGTTGATCGCGCGCGGGACGTCCTTCGACCAGACGCCGCCGCCGAGGCCGTAGATGGAGTCGTTCGCGAGTTCGATCGCTTCCTCAACGGAGTCGTATTTGATGACCGACAGCACCGGCCCGAAGATCTCTTCCTGCGCGATCCGCATCGAGTTCTTCACGTCCGCGAAGATCGTCGGCTTGTAGTAGAAGCCGCCCTCGTATCCCGGCACCTCGACTTTCTCGCCGCCGGTCACGAGCTTCGCGCCTTCCTGCTGACCGATCTGCACGTAGCGATCGATCGTGTCGTACTGCGTCTTGTGCACGACCGGCCCGATGTCGGTCTCGAAGTCCATCGCCGGGCCGACCTTCAAGCCTTCCGCCATCTCGACCATGCGTGCGATCACCTCGTCGTACATCGACGCGGGAACGAGGCAGCGCGTGCCGGAGTGACAGATCTGGCCCGAGTGAAGGAACGTCGCGAACAGCGAGCCGGGGATCGCGGCGTCGAGGTCGGCGTCGTCCAGCAGGATGTTCGCGGACTTGCCGCCGAGCTCCAGCGTCACCTTCTTCACCGTCGGCGCGGCGAGCTGCATGATGCGGCGCCCCACCTCGGTCGAGCCGGTAAACGCGACCTTGTCGATCATCGGGTTGGAAGCGAGCTCTTCACCGGCGGCGCCGCCGGCGCCGGGCACGATGTTGAAGACGCCCGGCGGGAACAGGTCGGACTCCTGCACGATCTTGCCGAACTCGGTCGTCGACAGCGGCGTGTAGGTCGCAGGCTTCACGATCATGGTGTTGCCCGCGGCGAGCGCGGGTGCGGCCTTCCACATCATCAAGATGAACGGGAAGTTCCACGGCGTGATCGCCGCGCAGACGCCGTACGGCTCACGGCGAACGATGCCCCACGACATCGCCGGCATCTCGTTCACCTCGACGGGCTCGGTGTCGCCGATCTTGTTCGCGAGGTCGGCGATCGCGCGCCAGTGTTCCACGCCGAGCGCGATCGAGAAGAGGTTCGCCATCCGGATCGTGTGCCCGGCGTCCTTCGCCTCGATCTCGCACAGCTCCGGCAGCTTCTGCTGGAGGATCTCCCACAGCTTCTGCATGCGCTGCGTCCGCTCGGCGGTCGGCATGTCCGCCCAGACGCCGGAGTCGAACGCCTTGCGCGCGGCCTCGATCCCCTTGCGCATGTCCTCGGCGCCGCCCTTGGCGACACGGCCGACGACCTCACCGTTGGAGGGGTCGGTGGTCTCGAACGTCTCGCCGCTGGCGGCGTCGACGAACTGGCCGTCGATCAGGAGCTTGTACTCGCGGACGTCACTCATGGTCGTGCCCCTCCTCTGGCCCCTTGGAGTCCGAACCGGACTCCGGCGTGGAGCGCTTTCAGCAGCCGGGTTCGTCGATGTGGTCGCAGCAGTCGCGCAGCCGCCGGAGCTTGAGCCACTCGTTCTTCGCGGTCAGCTTCGCCTTCTCGGAGAACGGCCCGTCCCAGTGGCGCCAGTTCATGAACGCGTGCCGCAGGCTGGGGCGATAGCGGTCGCTCACGGGCGAATCGTAAACCCCGGGCTTCGCACGAGTAAACCGAGTGGGCGGGGATTAGAAGAGGCGCTCGCGTCAAGTGCTTGGAGGCAGTGGCGAACTCCTCAAGCGCGCGAGCGCCTCTCTTGCAGACCCTAGACCCGCAGGTTGAGCAGGTCAATAGTTGCCCGTTCGGGCGATGCGCGGTTTTGGCCCGCGAATATCATGGTCCGACGCACGGCCGATCGGGGGATGGACCCATGCGATCCGCTCGATTCATCGCCGGTCTCGGGTTCGTTGCCGCTCTCCTCGCACCGCTCGCCTCGTCCGCCGCGACCAAGAACGTCGACATCCCCGGCCGCTACTTCACGCCGCAGCGGGTCACGATCACCCCCGGCAGCGCGGTGCACTGGACGAACTCGTCCAACGACCGCCACTCGATCACGTCCATGGATTCGTCGAAAGATCAGTTCACGTCGAGTGACATGTGTCCGGGAAGGGGTCTCTTCGGCCGCAACGATTGCCTGGGGCCGGGCGAGACCTACGAGCACACCTTCACGCGCGCGGGGACGTATGACTACTTCTGCAAGGTCCACGGCACCCAAGGTTCGTATCCGAGCTGCGGCATGTGCGGCCGGGTTACAGTGAGGAAAAGGAGCGCGACGATCGCGCCGACGATACCCGGCAGCCCATCACCGTCGTCGACCGCGAGCTCCCCGTCGCCGACTCCCACCATCACGGACGGCGTGGTCACGTCGCCGACGTCAACGGTGGCCGCCGCGCCGCCCGGCAACGAGAGCAGTACATCGACGCTTCTCGCGATCGCGGCGCTCGCCGTGGCGTTGCTCGGCGGAACCGGGATCGTCGTCTACCGGACGATGATCCGCCGCTAGAGGCTGAATCGCTCCCACGGCATCGCCGTCCTATCATTCCGCCTCGACGTGAAACGCCGACGGTACGTGGTCGCGTCCGTGGTCGCCCTTGCGGGCTTCGGTGCGCTGTTCGCGGTCCTCCCTTCGCAGGGCGCCGGCACCAAGGTGACCATCGCCGGGTTCCGCTACCGGCCCGCCTCCATCAAGATCGAAGCCGGCGGCGCCATCACCGTCCACAACGACACCAAGCTGGTCCACACCGCGACCTGTTTCGGCTGCCCGGTGGACTCCAAGGACATCCAGCCGGGCACGATCCGCACGATCACGTTCCCGAAGGCCGGCACCTATCAGCTCTACTGCCGCTACCACGGCCAGTCGCGAGGGATGATCGCCCGCCTCGTTGTCACACCCTCCGGCTAAGGTCGTCTTAAGGGGCGAGATCCCCCCGGTGATCGTATGCCGGACACACCGGTCTGCGGCCCGAGGGAGCCCCGTGCGGGTGTGGTAACGTGAGCGCCGCGGTTGGCCCCGGAACGGCCGGCCGCGACCGAAAGCTCACCCCTGCTCCGTCGTCGCGCTCCGGCGCGCCGCGGGGCCGCAGAGACCAGAGGAGGTGAGGATGGCGGACCGGCGCCAGTACGAAGTAATGCTCATCGTCGACCCTCGCTTGGAGGATTCCTCCATCCAGCAGGCCGTCGACCGCTACCTCGGCGTCGCGCGTGATCAAGGCGGCGAGGTCGGCAAGGTCGATCACTGGGGTCGACGCAAGTTCGCCTTCGAGATGAAGCACCTGCACGAGGGCTATTACGTGGTCGCCGAGATCAACGCCGAACCCAAGGCGATGGACGAGCTCGATCGTGTCCTGCGTCTGGCCGACGAGCTCGTGCGCCACAAGATCGTTCGCCCCGGTAAGGACTAACCAAACCCAGTCCTTCCCCCGGGAGGTGGCAGCGATGGCAACAGACAACACGGTCGTGGTGGTCGGAAACCTGACCGACGACCCCGAGCTCCGGTTCACGCCGCAAGGCGTCGCCGTGGCGAACTTCCGGCTCGCGGTGAGCCGGCGCGTCAAGGACGAAGGCGGTCAGTGGAAGGACGGCGAGACGTCGTTCTTCCGGATCAGCTGCTGGCGTCAGCTGGCCGAGAACGTGGCCGAGTCGCTCACCCGCGGCTCGCGCACCATGGTCGCGGGCCGTCTGCGCATGCGGCAGTGGGAAACGCAAGAAGGAGAGAAGCGCTCGGTCGTCGAGATCGAAGCCGATGAGGTTGGTCCGTCGCTGAAGTGGGCGACCGCGAAGGTCGAGAAGACCTCCCGCGGTGGCGGTGGCGGTGGCGGCGGGCGCGACGGCGCGAGCGACGAGTGGGGCACCGACGCGTCGGCCGTTCCGGCGGCCGAGGAAGAGGTGCCGTTCTAGGAGGCATATGCCACGCGATAGAGATAGGGACAGGGACCGTCGCGGCCGCGACAAGGACAAGGGCGGCTGGGGACGGAAGCAGCGCGCCAAGGTCTGCCAGTTCTGCAAGGAGCAGGCGACCTGGGTCGACTACAAAGACACGCAGCTCTTGAGGAAATTCATCTCCGACCGGGGCAAGATCCGGGCGCGTCGCGTCACGGGCACGTGCGCACAGCACCAGCAGCACGTGGCGACGGCGATCAAGAACGCCCGGGAGATGGCCCTCCTGCCCTACGCAGCCCGATGAAGGTCCTGCTGACGCAAGAGGTGCGGACGCTCGGGAGCCCGGGCGACGTCGTCGACGTCGCCGACGGCTACGCGCGCAACTTCTTGATCCCGCGCGGTCTCGCACAGCGCGCGACCAAAGGCGCGCTGAAGCAGGTCGACACGATCAAGCGCACGCGCGAGATCAAGGAGATGGCCGACCGCGAGAAGGCCGATGAACTCGCTGCACAACTCGCCGCGTTGAACATCCGTGTCACGGCGAAGGCGGGCGAGGGCGGGCGGCTGTTCGGTCAGGTCACGCTGCATTCCGTAGCGGATGCGATCGCGAAAGCCGGCGGACCCAAGATCGACAAACGGAGGCTGCACGTCGACGGCCCGATCAAGAGTCTCGGCGTTCACCAAGCCACGCTGCGTCTCCATCCCGAAGTCGAAGCCAACCTCACCATCGAAGTCGTGCGCGCGTAACGAGAGAGTCAATTCTCGTTCTTGAATCTCTCGCGCCGATTCCTATAATCGCGACGCTGTACGCAAGACCTGGGCGGCCTCCGAGGCCGCCCACCAACATCTTGGGGGTCTTGTGGACGGCCTGGGGACGAACCGGGCGTCGTTGCGGAAAGGTGGGGCGGCTGTGGGGATTCACTGTGGACGTCGTGTCGTCGTTGGTGTCGTACCTCCCCGCTAACGTCGGATCACGATGCCTCCAAGCTACGCAGAAGACGCGACGTCCGTAACCGGACGCGTCCCGCCGCACAACCTCGAGGCCGAGCAGTCCGTTCTCGGCTCGATGATGCTGTCGAAGACGGCGATCGCCGACGTCCTCGAGAAGCTGAAGCCGGACGACTTCTATCGCGAGGCCCACATCCGGATCTGTCAGACGATCATCGACCTGTTCGGGTCCGGTGAGCCGTGCGACGCGATCACCGTTCCCGACGAGCTAGAGAGGCGCGGCCAGCTCGAGTCGGTCGGCGGCAGGCCCTACGTGCACACGCTGGTTTCCTCGGTGCCGCACCCGGGCAACGCGGGGTTCTACGCGAAGATCGTCGGCGAGCTGGCGACGCTCCGGCGGCTGATCGACGCGGCGTCGCGGATCTCCCAGGCTTGCTTCGACGTGCCGGAGGACATCGAAGAGATGGTGAACAAGGCCGGCGAGCTGATCTACGGCGTCGCCGCCGGACGGATCCACTCGGACTTCCGCCCGATCCGCGAGCTCCTAACCGAGAGCATGGAGTCCCTCGACCGGCTCGCGGCTCACGAGGGCGACGTGACGGGTGTCCCCACCGGGTTCCGCGACATCGACGCGCGGTTGTCGGGCCTGCAGCCGCAGAATCTCGTCTTGGTCGCCGCCCGTCCCGCGATGGGCAAGAGCTCGTTCGTGATGAACATCGCGCACCACGTTTCGCTGCAGCGGCAGATCCCCTGCGTTGTCTTCTCGCTCGAGATGAGCCAGAGCGAGATCGTCCAGCGCCTCATCTGCTCCGAGGCGCGCGTCGACACCAAAGCGCTGCGCGCAGGGCGGATCAACGACGTCGAGTGGCAGCGCGTCTCGCAGGCCGTCGGCCGCCTCGACGCGGCGAAGCTCTTCATCGACGACACGCCGTCGATCACGATGATGGAGATCCGCGCGAAGTGTCAGCGTCTGAAGCGCCGCGGCGACCTCGGATTGGTGATCGTCGATTACATCCAGCTGATGACGTCCACGCGCCGGACCGAGAACCGCGTGCAGGAGGTCAGCGACATCTCGCGGTCGCTCAAGATCCTGGCGAAGGAGCTCGACGTGCCCGTCCTGGCGGTCTCCCAGCTGTCGCGTCAGCCGGAGCAGGGCGGCGGCGACCGGCGCCCGCACCTCGCGCACCTCCGCGAGTCCGGCGCCCTCGAGCAGGACGCCGACGTCGTGATGTTCATCTACCGCGACGAGGTCTACAACAACGACACGCCGGCACGCGGCGAAGCCGAAGTCATCATCGCGAAGCACCGCAACGGGCCGATCGGAACCGATAAGCTCGCGTTCCTTGGCCAGTTCACGAAGTTCGCGGACCTCGCCCGCACCTAGACGCCGGTCGCCCGAAACGCGCGACGCTTTACAGGCGCGCGCGAAAGAGATCGTGCGGCGGCTGCTTCGCGAGTACCCCGCCGGCCACCCGGCCCGGCCCCAAGGAGTGAAGAAGGATCCGCTCGCCGAGCTGATCTTCACGGTCCTATCGCAGAACACCTCGGATGTGAACCGCGACCGCGCCTGGGCGTCGATGAAGCGTGCCTACCCGCGGTGGGAGGACGTTCTCGCGGCACGCACGAGCGATCTGGAAGCCGCGATCAAGATGGGCGGGCTCGCGAAGACGAAAGCCCCGCGCATCCAGGCGATCCTGCGCGAGGTCGTCAACCGCGAGGGGAAAACGTCGCTCGCCAAGCTCAGGAAGATGTCGGACGACGACGTCGCCGCCTACCTCGCCACGCTGCCGGGCATCGGCCCGAAGACGATCGCGTGCGTCCTGGCGTTCTCGTTGGAGCGGCCCGTGCTGCCGGTCGATACGCATGTCCATCGCGTCGGAGGCCGTTTGGGCCTGTTCCCTGTGAAGACGCGAGAGGCGGAAGCGCAGCGTGCGCTCGAGGCGCTGGTACCTCCCGCGAAGCGCGTCGAGACCCACGTGTCGCTGATCGCGCACGGGCGGACGACCTGTTCCGCGTTGCGGCCGGCCTGCGAGCGCTGCGTCCTGGTCCACCTCTGCCCATCGGCGTTCCGAGCCGGAGCGGAGCGTCCCGGGCCGACGGTACAGTGACCGGACCGTGCGCTCACGCACCGGATATCTCGAACTGATCGTCTGCGGCCTCGTCTGGGGGTCGATCGGCGTCCTCGTCAAAGAAGTCGACGTTTCGGCCCCGGTCATCGTCTTCTTCCGCCTCGCGCTGGGGTCCCTTTCGGTGATCATCGTGTGGGGGCTGCGTGGAAAGCTTGCCGACTTGCGTCTGTCGAAACCTCGCGGCGGGGTGGTCGCCGCCGGACTGATCCTCGCGGTCCACTGGCTCGCCTTCATCGAGGCGTACAAGCGGATGTCGGTCGCGACGACGATCCTCGTTGTCTACGTTGGGCCCGTGCTGATCGCGGCGGCGGCGCCGGCGGTGCTCGGCGAGCGCTTGGAGCGGCGCACGCTTTACGCGCTGGCGCTATCGATCGCCGGCATCCTGCTCATCGCGGTGCCGTCGTCTGGCGAGATAGGTGGCATTGGGTTGTTCTTCGCCGGTGTTGCGGCTGTACTGTTCGCCGCCTTGGTCCTGACACTCAAGAAGTACGTGACGCCGATCCAGCGTGCGCCCGCAACCGTTGCCTGGCAGCTCGGGATCGCCGCCGTCGCGGTCTCGCCGTTCCTCGTTGTGGCGAGCGGGGACGAGATCGCTCGAGCGGCCCCAACTCTTCTCGCTCTCGGTGTGATCCACACCGGTCTTATCGGGATCCTGTACGTCTCGGCGATCGCCGTCGTGCAAGCGCAACACGTGAGCATCCTCGTGTACCTCGAGCCGGTCACCGCTGTCCTGTGGGCCTGGGCTGTGCTCGGCGAGTCGCCGACCCTCGCGACCTTGTTCGGTGGCGCGCTCATCATCGCGGCGGGCCTGTTGATCGTTGTTCCGAGTCTCCGCGGCATCCCGTCGCCCTCGATGCCCGAACCGGCCGACGCGCGAGTCGGAGGCATCCGATGATCACACTGCCGCAGCTCGTGGCGGAGATCGTGATGGCGCTGGGCGGCGCTCTGCTGTTCGCGAACGTATACGCGCTGCTTCAACCACGTTTCCGTCCGGAGAAGACACCCGCGAAACCCATACAAAGAGGCCGGGCGATCACGAACGGCCTGATCGGCTTGCTGATCTTCGTGTGGGGCTTCGCGTCGTTCATCGCGCGGCTCTGATGTTCGTCGAGGTCGCCGGGCTTCGCATCGCGTACGAGCGCGTCGGGGAGGGCCCGCCGGTTTTCCTCCTCCACGGATACGTCGGTGACGCCGTTACGACGTGGCGCCATCAGCTCGACAACCTTTCGGACGAGTTCACCGTCATCGCCTGGGACAATCCGGGGTCCGGCCGCTCCGCCGACCCACCGGAGTCGTTCTCGCTCGCGGATTTCGCGGACTGCCTCGCGGGGTTCATCCGTGCGGTCGGAGTTGAACCGGCGCACGTCATCGGCCTCTCGTTCGGCGGCGGATTGTCGCTGCAGTTGTACGACCAGCATCCATCGATCCCGCGCTCGCTCGTCTTGGCGGACACCTACGCGGGGTGGAAAGGATCCCTCCCGGAAGAAGAAGTGGTGCGTCGGTTGGATCAGGTCCTGAAACTTGCCGATCGGCCGCCCGATGAGTTTGCTGCGGTGGTTGCGCCGACGATGTTCTCGTCGTCCATCCAGGATGAGATCCTCACGTCGTTCGCCGCCAACATCGCGCAGTTCCATCCGGTCGGTCTGCGCGCCATGGCCCAAAGCTTCGCGGAGGCCGATCTGCGCGCCGTCTTGCCGCGCATCGACGTTCCCACGTTGCTCCTCTACGGCGACAAAGACGTCCGCGCGCCGCTGTCCGTGGCGCACGAGATCCACGAGGCGATCTACGGCTCGAAGCTCGTGATCTTCCCCGGCGTCGGGCACGTCAGCAGCGTGGAGGCACCGGAGAGATTCACGGAAGAGGTGCGGTGGTTCCTGCGCGGTGTCGACCGATAGGTGGAGCGGGCGAAGGGAATCGGACCCTCGTCTAGAGCTTGGGAAGCTCTCGTTCTACCATTGAACTACGCCCGCAAGAGACGTCACGCTACCGGAACCCGGACGCCGCCGCTACCCTGACGGTCGTGACCGCCGCAGCGAATGAAGCGCTCGCTCGAGGGCGCGCGGCTTTCGAGGAAAAGCGCTGGGACGTCGCCTTCGCCGAGCTGTCCACGGCCGATCGCGAGTCCGCGCTCGATCCCGACGACTTGGTGCTCCTCGGCATCGCGGCGCACCTGACCGGGCACGACGACGACATGTTCGACGCTGTCGCCCGCGTGCAGACGGGCTTCGTCCAAGCCGGCCGGCCGGAGCGCGCCGCTCGGTATGCCGTCGAAGCCTGCCTGCTGCTCATGAACCGGGGAGACATCGCGCAAGCCGGCGCGTGGCACGCGCGGGCTGCGCGGCTCCTCGAGGACGGCGGCGATTGCGCGGAGAAAGGATGGGTCCTCCTGCCGACGGCGCTGCAGCAACTCTTCGGCGGCGACGCGGAGACCGCGCTCCCCATGGTGATCGACGCGATGACGCTCGCCGAGCGGTTCGGCGATGCTGATCTCCTCGCCTTGTGCCGGCTCTCTCGCGGCAATGCGTTGGTGGTCCTCGGACGCATACCGGAGGGGATCGCGTTCGTCGACGACGCGATGTTGTCTGTCATCGGCGGTGAGGTCGGGCCGATCCAATCGGGCATCGTCTACTGCGCGGTCATCGAGCTGTGCCAGGAGATCTTCGATCTGCGCCGCGCGCGGGAGTGGACCGAGGCACTCCGGCGATGGAGCGACACACAACAAGGACTCGTGCCCTTCCGCGGCCAGTGTCTCGTCCACCGCGCCGAGATCATGCAGCTGCACGGCGACTGGCCCGACGCCCTGCAAGAAGCGGAGCGCGCGGAGAAGTGGCTCTCCGACCCACCGGAGCCGGCCGTCGGCGCCGCGCACTATCAACTCGGAGAGATCCACCGCCTGCGCGGCGACGTCGAGAAGGCCGAGGAGTCCTACAAGCGCGCGAGCCTGAACGGCCGCAACCCGCAGCCGGGTATGGCCCTGCTGCGGCTTGCCCAAGGGCAGGTGGACGCGGCGGCCGCCGCGGTCAAGCGCGAGGCGGACGAGGCGCATGACTTCGTCGCACGCGCCAAGCTGCTTCCTGCGCTCGTCGAGATCACTCTGGCAGCGGACGACGTCTCCGCGGCGCGGGGGGCGGCGGACGAATTGGCCGCGCTCGCGGGGACGATGGACGCGCCGATGCTGCGCGCGATGGCAGCCCACGCGAACGGTGCGGTTCTCCTCGCGGAGGGCGATGCACGAGGCGCGCTGTCGCACCTGCGCCCGGCGGCGAATGGGTGGCAAGAACTCGGCGCTCCCTACGAGGCCGCGCGCGTCCGCGTCCTGATCGCACAGGCGTGCCGCGCGCTCGGCGACGGCGATTCGGCCGACCTCGAGATCGAGTCCGCGCGCACCACCTTCGAGCAGCTCGGCGCTGCACCGGCGCTGGCCGCGCTCTCCGCTACGCACGCGAAGTGGCCCGGCGGGCTGACCGCCCGCGAGGTCGAGGTGCTGCGGCTCGTCGCCTCGGGGAAGACGAATCGCGCCATCGCCGACGACCTGGTGTTGAGCCAGAAGACCGTTGACCGGCACGTGAGCAACATCTTCACGAAGCTCGGCATCTCGTCGCGCGCGGCCGCGACGGCGTACGCGTACGAGAACGACCTCGTCTAAGCGTCTCCGGAACATACCCACGTCGCCACCAGCGGTTTTGGGTGGTTCTCCCGATGCGGCCACCGCCTCCGCCGGCGTACCGTCGCCCCATCGAGTGTGAAGGGGGAGGTCATGGAGACGGAACGCTTCGAGACGGTGGTCATCGGCGGGGGGCAGGCGGGCCTGAAGGCCGGGTATTACCTGGCGAAGGCAGGCCGGCCGTTCGTGATCCTCGACGCGAACGAACGGACCGGCGATGCCTGGCGCAAGCGCTGGGACTCGCTCCGTCTGTTCACCCCCGCCCGCTTCAACGGGCTCCCGGGATGGAAGTATCCGGCACGCCCCCACTACTTCCCGACGAAAGACGAGATGGCCGACTACCTCGAGGCGTACGCGGCGCGGTTCAAGCTCCCCATCCGACACGGGGTCTCGGTCGACCGGGTGACGAAGGAGGACGATCGGTTCGTGATCACGTCCGGCGGCCGGCGCTTCGAGGCTGACAACGTCGTCGTGGCGACCGGAGCGAACCGGGTCCCGAAGATGCCGGCGTTCGCGGCGCAGCTCGACAGTCGGATCGTGCAGATGCACTCCAGCGAGTACAAGAACCCAACGCAGCTACGCGACGGTGGTGTTCTCGTGGTGGGGGTCGGCAACTCGGGCGCCGAGATCGCGTACGAGCTCGTGCAGTCGAGGCCGACGTGGCTCGCCGGGAAGGAGTCCGGACAGATCCCCGTCCCCCATGGCGGCCAGCGCGCGCGGATGTTCTTTCCCGTCTTCCGGTTCGTCGGCCACTTCGTGCTGTCGTTCGGCACGCCGATCGGGCGGAAGGTGATCCCCAAGATGCGCACGAAAGCCGATCCGCTGATCCGCCGCCGCACGAAAGACCTCGCCGAAGCCAGGATCGACCGGGTTCCCCGCGTCGCCGGTGTTGGCGATGGGCTGCCGGTGCTCGAGGACGGTCGCACGCTCGACGTTCCGAACGTGATCTGGAGCACTGGATACCGTTACGACTTCTCGTGGATCGACCTGCCCGCGTTCGAAGCGGACGGCGTACCGATCCACACGCGAGGGGTCTCGACCGAGCCGGGCCTGTATTTCGTCGGCCTCTCGTTCCAATACTCGGCCTCCTCCGAGGTCCTGCCCGGCCGAGGGCGCGACGCGGAGTTCGTTGTGAAGCACCTCGCCGGTCGCGACCGCAGCCGGGCGACGGATCGCGTTCCCGCGTGACGGAGACCACTATGGAAAGCGAGGAGCTTTTCGCGATCTTCCTCGCGGCATTGGAGGCGGTCGCTCCCGAGGTCACGAGCGAGCAGCGCGCGCTGGTGCGCGACGTCGTCGACGGGATGCTCCGCGAGCGGGTAGAGGTCCCGGAGTGACCCGCTACTTCTTGCGGCGTTTCGCTCCGGCGCGGGCTCGCGCCGCCGCTTTATCGAAGTCCTCGTAGAACTTCGAGGGCGTCGGACCGCGCTGGCCCTGGTACTTCCCCGTCATGCTGTACGGCTTGTCGGCAGGCGACGTCATCTCGAACAGGCAGAGCTGTCCAATCTTCATCCCCGGGTAGATCGTGATCGGAAGGTTGGCCACGTTCGACAGCTCGAGCGTGAGGTGGCCGGACCAGCCGGCGTCGACGAAGCCGGCCGTCGAGTGGATCAGAAGGCCGAGCCGTCCGAGACTGGACTTGCCCTCGATGCGCGCCACGATGTCGTCGGGCAACGTCACCTTCTCGAGGGTCGAACCGAGCACGAACTCGCCGGGGTGCAAGATGAACGGCTCGTCGGGCGCGACGAGGACCTCTTCGGTCAGGTCGTCCATCCGCTTCTTGACGTCGATGTACGGGTAGCGACTGTTGGCGAAGATGCGGAACGTGTCGTCGACGTGGAGGTCGATGCTCGACGGCTGGATCGCGTCCGGGTCGAACGGGTCGATGACCACGCGGGAATTCTCGATCTGTTTACGGATGTCTCGGTCGGACAAGATCACGCGGGTGCTCCTCTAACGACGGGCCCGGGGAAGGCCGGCCCCATTATGAGGGATGCGCGCCTCTACTGACGCCCGAGGATGGTGACCGAGCAGACCGCGCCGGGCCCGCCCAGGTTGTGCGCGAGCCCGAGCTCGGGATCCTTCACCTGGATGCCTTCGGCCCGCCCCTGGAGCTGGCGCGTCACCTCGCCGATCATCCGGCAGCCGGTCGCGCCGATCGGGTGGCCGAACGACTTCAGGCCGCCGCTCGGGTTCACCGGCAGCGGACCGTCGGCGGCGGACAACCCGTCGCGGATGAAGTTCGCGCCTTCCCCCTTCTTGCAGAAGCCGAGGTCTTCGTAGTTCAGGAGCTCGGTGATCGTGAAGCAGTCGTGCACCTCGGCCAGGGATATCTGCTCGAAGGGGTCGGTGATGCCGGCTTCCTCGTAGGCCATCTTCGACGCGGCTTGCGTCGCCGGGAAGCCGATGTAATCGAAGGACGGCTTGTACATCGGTTGCGCGGTGTACACGGCGAGACCGTTCGCCTTCACCATCACGAAGTCGTCCTTGTGCTTCATGGTCTTCGCGATCTCGGGCCGCGTGACGATGACCGCGGCGGCGCCGTCCGACACCGCGCACGAATCGAAGCGGCCGAGTGGGTGCGCGATCATCGGCGCCTTCAGCGCGGTCTCCATCGTTATCGCGCGGCGGAAGTGCGCCTTGGGGTGGTGCTCTCCATTCGCGTGGTTCTTCACGGCCACGCGGGCGAGGTCTTCCTTGTTCCAGCCGTGCACCTCGAACGCGCGCGTCGCCGCCATCGCGAACATCGCGGGCGCGCTCGCGGCCGGGAGGAACGGGTGCATGCCCTCGCGCACGTTCGGCAAGCCGCGGGAGCCCTGATCGGTGATCTTCTCGACGCCGCACGCGAGAACGACGTCGTACACGCCGGCCGCGACCGCGAAACACGCGTTGCGGAACGCGTCCATCCCGGACGCGCAGAAGTTCTCGACGCGCGTCGCGGGGATGCCGTACATGCGGAGCGGGTCGACGGCGGCGGCGCCGCCCAATCCCGTGGTGTGGTAGTAGATCCCGGCCCAGATCGCCTGGATGTCCTTGCGCTCGATGCCGGCGTCCTGACAGGCTTCGTCGACGGCTTCGCAGAGCAGGTCTTCCTGATCCTTCTCCCAGTGCTCCGTGAAGCGCGTTGCGCCGACGCCCGCGACGGCCACGCGATCCCTGATGCCCGGCATGGTTCCTCCTACGCGCTCGCCAGCGCGGTGCGCGGCGGGCGTGTCTTCCAATAGTAATTGTGGAACCCGGCGCCGTCGTGCAGCCGCCGGAACGTGAGCTCGATCGCCATGCCGATTTTCACCTCGGCGGGATCGACGTCGGTCATGTCGAAGAACACGCGCCCGCCACCGTCGAGGTCGACGACGACCTTCGGCACCGGTGTCTCGAGGTATTCACCGCCGACGAGATGATCGAGCGTGAACGTGAAGATGCGGCCGTGCTTCTGGAGCTTCACCGGCTCCATCTTGTCCAAAGCCGAGCACTCGACGCACGCGCGATTCGCCGGGAACTGCACCTGCCCGCACTCGTTGCAGCGCACACCCTCGAAGGGCAGCGCCTGTCGCCGGTCGCGCCAGTACTGCACGGTCGACGATCGCGGATCACTGGCGTCCGACGGCAGCAACCGGCGGAACCGCAGGTAAGACTCGTAGCTCGGCAGTAGCTGCTTCGACGCGATCAGGTCCGCGACGGTCGGCCGTCGCTTCGCGCTCACGATGGCGTCCGTCGTCGAGATCAGCAGCGCGTCCGCGCCGTCGCCTTGACCGACGACCAGGATCACGTCGCCGCCGTCCGCCGTATCGAGAGCCTCGGCCAGCGCGACGAGTACGTGCGCCGCGCCGAGGTTCCCGACGGTCGAGAAGAGCGGGTCGCGCGCCTGCTCGGAGGTAAAACCCAGCTTCTTGGCCACCGAGGCCGAGGTGCGCGGGTCGGGCGCGTAGGCAACGAACCGCGCGATCGAGTCCGGCGAGACGTCGGCACCGTTCAGGATCTCGTCCACCGCCGTCGCGACCGAGCGCGCGTAGCCGTACTCGGTGTCGAGCTTCGGCTCGAACGCGCGGACGTAGTTGTCCCCTGTCCGCCGCCACGGGCCGGTGAAGTCTTCCGTGACGCCGCTCGTCTCGACGATGCGCGCCGGGCCGTCGGCGGTCACGAGCACCGCGGCCGCGCCGTCGCCGAAGAGTTGTTCGGTCGCGGTCGCAGGTTCCGCCGGCCGCGCGTCGGCCGCCACAACGAGAGCCTCGCGCGCGCTTCCCGCCGCCACGGCGTCGAGCGCCTGCCGCAACGCGGTTGTCGCCGCGCGCAACGAGCCCGTCACGTCGGCAGTGAATGCACTCGGCCGATCGAGCACCGCCGCGATCGTCGCGGCCCCTTGTTTCTCGGCGTAGGGCGAGGTCGTCGTCGCGAAGAAGATCGCGTCGAGCGACGAGAGGTCTCGCTCAGCCGTCGCCGCCAGCGCGGCCTCGACACCCATCGTCAGAGAGTCCTCGTCGCCGGCCGAGACGGCCCGCTCCCCCGGCAGCGAGGGTGTGTCCCACGCGCGGCCCATCGTTTTGCGGTCCAGGCGGTACGTGGGGATGTAGGAACCCCAGGCGGCGATGCCGGCCACGCGAACCCCCTCGGCTTAACAGCAGGTGCGGAGCGTCGGATCCCACCAGGCGCAGAACGCGTCGTCCCAGTAGGGGTCCTCGAAGCGAAGGCCGCGTTCCTCCTGGTCCGCGGGCTGATCCTCGCGGCCGGGCTTCTCCTCGATCTTCGCTTCCATGGCGTTCATTGTCGTAGCGATTCCCGGCCCCTGGCAACCGCTCCCCGGAGAGGGCTTGACGGGTAACTAACCAGTTAGTTACCCTGACGCGGATATGGCTCCCGTGGCGACGACCAAAGACCGCCTCCTGAAGGCGGCATTCGAGGAGTTCTCCAAGCGTGGGTTCGCCGGCGCGCGGGTCGACGAGATCGCGACCAAAGCCGGCGCGAACAAAGCTCTGATCTACCAGTACTACGGGGACAAAGAAGCCCTGTTCAAGCACGTTCTCGAGCTCAAGCTCCAGCAGATGGGGCAGATCGCGACGGACGACCCTGAGCACTTCCCCGAGGTGATCGGCGACTTCTTCGACTTCCACGCCGCCAACCCGTGGGTGACCCGGCTGATGTTGTGGGAGGCGCTCGATTTCGGCGGGAAGCCCGTCCCGAACGAGGCCGAAAGGAAGAAACACCTCGCCGAGCACGTTGGGCACATCGAACGCTTCCAGCGGGAGGGTGTCATCGATCCGAGCTTCGATCCGCGCCAGCTGCTGATGACGCTGATCGGTATGGTGACGGTCTGGTTCTCTTTCCCGCAGACCGCCCGCATGGTCGCCGGCACGAACCCGTTCGCGGCGGAGGCGCTGAAGACCCGCCGCGCTCATCTCATTGATGTCGCACGGAAACTCCTGGAGGTGCGCTGATGTTCGAGGGGGAGAACAAGCGGGAGAAGATCATCGTCCTTCTGACGATGTGCTTCGCCCTCTTCATGGCGATGCTCGACAACACCGTCGTGAACATCGCGTTGCCCACGTTGTCGCGCGATCTCGGCGCGGGCGTCAGCGGACTGCAATGGATCGTCGACGGCTACGTGCTCGCGTTCGCGAGCTTGCTGCTGACCGGCGGCATCCTCGGCGACCGCTACGGCCGCAAGCGCATGTTCCTCACGGGGCTCGCCGTCTTCACGTTTTCGTCGCTGCTGTGTGGTCTCTCCGCGAACACGGCGCAGCTGATCTCGTTCCGCGCCCTGCAGGGCGTCGGCGCCGCGCTGCTGATGCCGGGCACGCTGTCGATCCTCACCGTTACCTTCCCCGCGCACGAGCGCGCCAAGGCGATCGGGATCTGGGCCGGCGTGTCGGGCCTCGCGCTCGCCCTCGGGCCGACGGTCGGCGGCTACATGGTGGAGCACGTCGGCTGGGAATCGATCTTCTTCCTCAACGTGCCGATCGGCACGCTCGGCTTCATCATCGGAATGCGAACGATCCGCGAGAGCCGCGCGGAGCAGCTCCGGCGCCTCGATCTCGGCGGGCTCGCTCTCGGCACAGCCGGCTTGTTCAGCGTCACGTACGGTTTGATCGAGGCGAACCAGCTCGGGTGGGGCGACCCGGTCATCGTCGGCGCGCTCGTCGCGGGTGCCGCGTTCTTCACCGGGCTCATCGCGTGGGAACGGCGAACCGATCACGCGATGTTGCCCCTTCACTTCTTCCGTATCCCGGCCTTCTCGGCCGGCGCGACGGTGGCGTTCGCGGTGTCACTCGGCATGTTCGGAACGTTCTTTTTCGCGAGCCTCTACATGCAGCTCGTCCGCGGCTACGACGCGTTCGGAACGGGCATCCGGTTCTTGCCGCTCACCGGCATGGTGATCATCGCCGCGCCCAACGCCGGTCGCCTCGCGTCGAAATACGGATCGCGCTGGCCGATGGTGATCGGCCTCACGCTCGCCGGCACGGGCCTGATCCTGCAGACGCAGATCCACGAAGGCACGTCGTTCGGCTACTTGATCCCCATCTTCATGATGATGGGGCTCGGCATGGGCTCGACGATGACGCCGATGACCGCCGCGGTGATGAACGCGGTCGGTCCGGCGCGCGCCGGGCTCGGCTCGGCGACGACGAACACCGCGCGCGAGGTCGGCGGCGTCTTCGGCATCGCGCTCCTCGGCACGCTGCTGACGACGAAGCTGAAGAGCTCGCTGACGGCGTCGGTCGCGGGCCTCGGTCTGACGCCCGGCGCGGAGCGCGCGATCGTCGAGACGGCCGGGCACGGCCGGTTCGATCTGTCGATCGTGGCGAACCTCCCGCCGGCGAAGCAGCTCGCGGTCCAGCACGCCTTCGGGAACTCGTTCCTCGACGGTTTCCACCTCGCCGTGCTGATCGCGGGTCTGGTACTTCTGGCCGCGGCGGTGATCTCGTGGCGCTTCATCCCCTCCGGCGCGCCGCAGCGCGAGCACGCGGCGCCGATGCCCGAGCAGGCGGCGGCGGCGGTCTAGCTGTAGTTCCCGCGGACCTTGTTGACGAGAGTGTCCATGGGGCTCGCTCCATTGAGCGCGGTGTGGGGTCGG
>JBASRP010000041.1:0-3670 GCA_049273905.1 Actinomycetota bacterium | reverse complement strand
CACCAGCGCCGCCGGCTATCGCGCGAGCTCTCGCGCGCGTCCTCGCACGGACCGCCTACACCGAAGGCGCCCGCCGCATCGCCGCCGAGGCCGCGACGCTCAACGGCCCCGACCGTGCCGCGGCGATCTTCGAGGAGACGTTCCAAGAGACCCCGGGAACGACGGAGGGCGGCCTGACGGCCGCCCCCCTCCCGAACGGAGGTCTGGTTAGTACTCCACCTCGAAGCCCTCGAGAGCCGCGGGCATCGCGGTAAACGTTCCTTGGAGTTGCATGATCTTCATGAGGTTCCCCGAGACCTTCAGTTTTCCCTGCATGAAGGCCTGCTGCCCCGTCAGCTCTTGTTTCGCCACCGCGACCGCGGTCGCGTAGTCCTGGGAGATCGTCGCCTCGGGAGTCTCGATCTCGCCCTTCGTCAGCTGGACCTTGCCCCCGTCCAGCACGAACCCGTATCCGACATCGCCGCCCGGGGCGCCTGCGATCTGCTGCTGCAGGCGGGCGGCCTGGCCTTTCGCCGCGGTCTGGAAAGCTTCGCTCGCGTTGAGCCGGCTTTCGACCTCGCTCAACCACTCGTCGGAGAGGAATTTGACGGCCATCGGGCTCCCTTCGTGACGACCCGTCGAGACCACAAAGCTCGGGGCGGGCTCCGGTGGGCGAGAAGATAGCGGCGGCCCGTCGGGTTGGCAAACGGCCGGCGCGAAGGCCGCCAAAGGTGCCCTCCGGACGCTAAGAATCAAGGTTTTTCCAGCGTTTGCCGATACCGGCGAAGAGGGGATGTTCAGCTCCATCTCCCATTGGTGGAGGGAGGAATCGGTGGCGAGGTTGCTTGAGATCATCCGGGCGAACCCGGTCCAGTTCGTGGCACTCGGGGGCTTCATCCTGGTGGTCGTCCTGGCGTGGATGGTGGAAAGCTCCGCGTGGCGGACGCGCCATCATTAGTCGTCCATAGGGGTGGGAGGGGTCGCGCGAAAGCGTGGCCCTTCTTCTTTTCGCAGGTCTTTTCCCGCTGATTGACGGGCCTTCGGGCGGGGTGGCACCATGGACGTTACCCGCGGGTAGCTTGGCCGGAAGGCCGCACTCGACGGATGGGAATGGAGCGCGAGCGGCGCGGCGTTCCCCGAATGTGGCGGTCCGAGGACGGATCGTCCGACAGGAGGTTAGGCCATGCGAGAAGCCGTCATCGTCGGCGCCGTGCGGACGCCGCTCGGCAAGCGCAACGGAAAGCTCAAGGATCACCACCCCGTCGACCTGCTCGGCGACACGCTGAACGAGCTCTTCGCGCGCACCGGCGTCGACCCCGCGATCGTCGACGACAACATCACCGGAAACGTGATGCAGGTCGGCGAACAAGCGATCAACATCGGCCGCAACGCGTGGCTCTCCGCGGGTCTCCCGGAGCACGTTCCCTCAACGACCGTCGACCGTCAGTGCGGCTCCTCGCAGCAAGCGGCGCACTTCGCCGCGCAGGCCGTGATGGCGGGTGCGCACGACGTCATCGTCGCGTCCGGCATCGAGTCGATGACGCGCGTTCCGATGGGATCGTCGTTCGCGAACGGACCCGGCTTCCCGTTCACGCAGCGCATGTTCGAGCGCTACGAAGGGAATCTCGTGCCGCAGGGGATCTCGGCGGAGATCATCGCCGGCCGCTGGGGATTCAACCGGGAGGACGTGGACCGTTTCGCCCTGCGCTCGCAGCAGCTCGCGCGCAAGGCGACGGACGAGGGGCGCTTCCAGCGCGAGATCTACCCGATCAAGATCGCGGGCGAGAACGGCCACACCGAGCTCTTCGAGACCGACGAGGGACTCCGCGAGACGTCGCTCGAGAAACTCGGGTCGCTGAAGCCGGCGTTCTACGACGAGAACATCGGCAAGAAGTTCCCGGAGATCCCGTGGGTCGTCACTGCCGGCAACTCGTCGCAGATCACCGACGGCGCGTCGGCTCTTCTCATCACTACGCCGGAGAAGGCCAAGGAGCTCGGCGTCACGCCGCGGGCGCGGTTCCACACGTTCTCGCTCGCCGCGGCCGACCCGATCCTGATGCTGACCGGCGTGATCCCCGCAACGCAGAAAGCGCTCGACCGGAGCGGTCTGAAGATCACCGACATCGACCGCGTCGAGATCAACGAAGCCTTCGCCACCGTCGTGCTCGCGTGGAAGAAGGAGCTCGGGATCTCCGACGACTGGTTCGAGGAGCACGTCAACGTCAACGGCGGCGCGATCGCGCTCGGGCACCCGCTCGGGGCGAGCGGTGCGCGCTTGATGATCACGCTGCTGCACGAGCTCGAGCGGACCGGCGGGCGGTTCGGGTTCCAGACGATGTGCGAAGGCGGCGGCATGTCGAACGGGACGATCATCGAACGGCTCGGCTAAGCGTTCTCGGAACAAGAGTCAGGGGGTCCTCGCGGGCCCCCTGATGGTTTCGTCGCATCGCGACCCTGCGTCGCTCGCTCGTATTCGGTCTAGGGGGCGTTGCGGTTCGCTCCCTCGGCTACAGTTCGGACGGCCATGCGCGTCGCGTTCGCGATCATCGCCGGACTCGTCATCCTCTTCCTGGGGCTCGGCGTAGTGCGCGGGTTCGCCGTTCCCAGGCGAGGGGTGGGGTCGGCGTCGTCGCCGGCGCAGCTCGAGGTGCCTACGCCGCTGCCCGAGGGGGTGCGGATCCTCTACTGGTGCGAGAACTGTGGCATGGAGGTTCTGCTACTGCGGGTGGGGAGTGAGGCGCCGCCCCGGCACTGCGGGGAGCCCATGAACCGCCGCGAGGAGATTCTGCGGGGGTAGCTACTCGTCGGTGATGCGCTCGGCGCGTTCTTTGAGGGCTTTGAAGTCGCGCCGGGGGCGGTTGTCGGGCAGGTAGCCGTCGGTCTTGCTGAAGCCCCAGCCCTCCAGAGAGACGTGGAGGCGGCCGCCCCAGGTTCGTTTGAGGGTGCCCCCGCACTCTTGGCAGGTCGGGCGTGGTTCTTCACCCGGGAGCACGATCTGGTCCTCGCGGGCCCCGCAGGCGGTGCACTTGTATCCGAAGACCGGCATCCCCAGCTCCATCCACAGTTGGGGAGAAACTACGTGGCTGTAATTACGCCGCTGGGACCGGAGCTACCGCCACTGCGTTGCCAGGCCGAACCCGGCGGCGATGAAGACGAAGCCCGAGATCAGCGGCCAGGTCGTCCAGCGGTTCAGGAACCCGAATAGACCACCCTGCGTCGTTCCGGCGAGGTAATAAAGGATCAGGTCGACCACTCCGAGCGATATAAGCACGAGCACGACCACCGGGATCCAGCGCGGCGACGGCTTGGGCTTGGGCTTCGCGGGCGGCTGGTACCGCGACCGTTTCGATTTGGACACTGGCATCGGCGTCGCTCCGGCTCGGGTTCTCTACGCTCTTGGAGGAAACGATCGCAGCATCGTGCTGGTCACGGCGATATATATTACGCGCCCTCGATGAGCGCTCGGTGACCGTGTGGCATCCCCCCCGTCCCCCGTCTTCCGCTATCTCCTCGCCGCCGTCCTTGCCTTGGTGGGGTTCGGGATCGTGACGACCTCGAAGGACACGTCGGAGCCGCGGCTCTCGCGCCGCGCCAGGCTAGTCGACCTGATCCAGCGGGAGGACGACCGGACCCGCCGCCTGCGGGCTGCGCTCGAGGACCTCCAGTCCCGCCTCGACGCGCTGTCGACCGG
>JBASRP010000027.1:0-9946 GCA_049273905.1 Actinomycetota bacterium | reverse complement strand
GCGCACACACGCGCGCGCCCTCGGCCGCCATGCGCACGCACGTCGCCCGCCCGATCCCGGACCCGCCGCCGGTGACGATCGCCTTGTGCCCGTCGAGGAGACCCATCAGCTCCGGAACCATCCCTTCGGATCCATCACGCGCAACGTGCGGATCTCTTCGGTCGTGGGAGGATCCATCGCGATGACGTCCCGCGCGACGCGGAGGTCCCATCCACACTCTTCCTTGATCTCCCGCACGGCCTCGACCACGTTGGGATCCAAGACCCCGGTGAGCACGAACTCCCCCTGATCCTTCTCATACACCCCGAGCGTCGACACCAACCGCGTCACGCGGTCCCCCGGCCCAGTCACGTACGGAACCCTGTCGAGCATCCGCTTCGCATCTTGCGCGACGACCACCACCGACTCCGTGGCACACGTCGCGACATCGTTCGCGCCTCCCGACCCCATCAGCAGCGTATCGCCCGGGATCAGCGTCGAGTTGATGTTCCCGAACTTGTCCACCTGCGCCGCCCCGAGCGACCCGACCGACCGCGCGTTGCCGCCGCCGATGATGATCGCGAGCGTCGTCTCGATGTCGGCGAGCATCGTGCACGTCGGGAAGTTGCGCTGGTTGAAGAGCATCGGTTCGCCGGGCCGCGGCCAGTAGCCGACGAGCCCCATCTCCGCGACGAGGTCGAGGATCTGCCCTTCCTCCGCGAGGTCGTACGCCGCGAGCCAGGCCGCGAGGTTCGCCATCCCCGCGCCCGCGAGCATCGCCGTCGCCTTCACCTCACGCGCACGATCTTTCAGAGCGCGGGACGCCGCGACGATCGCCGTCTCGATCGCCGTCGGCGGCGCATCCAGCGCGACCGCCGGCAACGCGGCGTCGAGCTCCTCGCGCCACGACTCCGGCTGCGCCAGACGGCGGAGAAGCGCGATGCGATCCGCGCCGAGCTTGTCCACGTAGCGGTCGTGCGTCTCGGTCTCGAGGATCCACTCCTTGATCCACGCGTCCATCGCGGCGGGATCGCGCGACGCCTTGCGGATCTCGACCCAGAACTCGTAGTCCTCGCCGTACGCCTCGACGCCGGGTATCCCGGCCGGACGCAAGCCGCCGGGATGCCCGCCGAGCGGCGCTTCGACGACGGCGCGCACCGCGCTCGCGGGGATGCGCGTGAGGTACGCGTGATCGCGCACGACGTCGGGGTCGACGATCTTGTCGACGGTGACGATCGCGCCGCGCCGCGCGGCGAGCGCGCCGGATACGTTCTCCATGAGTGGTGGCGCGATCAAGACGTTGCCCTGCGGATCGGCGGCCGGCGCGTGGAAGATCGACACGTCGGGGACGAGCGCGCGGATCGCGAGCGTGCCGTCCTTCAGCCTTTCGATGTCGTCCGCGTTGTCGGTCTCGAGCGACGACCCGACGAGCGAGCGCGTCGTCGTCCACTCCAATCCGCGTGCGGCCGCGGCGAGCCGTTGCGCGAAGGTGAGGATCGACCAATGACGGAAGTCGACGCCTTCCTTCCACGCGCGCTGGTACACGGGGTTCGGCCCCGGCGTGTAATACGAGTCCCCGGCCCACGACGTGACGATCGCGCGGGCAAGGCCCGCGTGCACGAGCGGCGCGTACCCGCTCGACACCTGGACGCCGAGGAGCGTGAAGCCCGGGTCGCGCCCGTGGAACTGCCGCAGGACCTCCCAGACCGCGGCGCTCCCGCGCGTGTGCGTCATGCCGAGGTGCAGCGCGTCGCCTGGTTTCACGCCGGCCGCGACGGCGTCGCGCAGCGACGTCACCTTGCTCGCGGTAGCGCGCGGAACGGCGAAACGCCGCTCGATCCAGTCGCGCTCGTCCGAGCCGCTCATCGGCGGCAGTTTACGAGCGCGGACGGCTTGGACGCGCTACGGCAGAGGGTCGCCGGGGACACCGGCGTCGAACGCGATGACATTCGGCGTCGGCGCCGAGGACCCGATCCCGAAGTTCACGGCGTAGAGCGTCTTGCGGGCTCCCCGTCCGGTGCCCCACGCGATGCTCGACGCCCAGTTGAGGCCGTCGGCCTCGGTCGCGAACGTGTCGATGCTGCTTCCGTCGGGTGAGATCCGCACGATCGTGCTCTGCGCGATAACGGGAACCCAGAGGTTGCCGTGCACGTCGAGCGCGATGCCGTCGGATCCGCCGAGCGCCGGCGCTTGCGCGAGAACGCTCAACGGTCCGGCCGATCCATCACTCTCGATCGGGATCCGGACGACGCTCGCCTGCTCGGTCACGGTCACGTAGACCTGGTTGTGCCGCACCGCGATGCCGTTGGCCCCGAGCGGGAAGCCGAATCCCGCGCTGCCGTCGCCTTCGAGCGCGTCGTCCTGGATCCATAGCTCCGCGCTGCCGCCGCGCGGGATACGCCAGACCGCTCCCAAGATGGTGTCGGTGACGTAGAGGTTCCCGCGCTGATCGAACGCGAGTCCGTTGGCGAACGCGATCGAGCCGCTGCCCGGCAGCCGCGTTGCCTCGCCGTCGCGCGACACGCGGTAGACGCCTTGCGTCGCCGGATCGGTCGTGCGCACGCCGGCGTAGACGTTCCCCGGCGCGTCGACCGCGAGGCCAAGAGGACCGAAACCGCCACCGGTCGGAAGCGTGGCGAAGTGCGCGCTGGTTCCGTCGAGGGAGACGGTGCGAAGCTCGCCGGTGAACGGGAAGCTGACGTAGATCTTTCCCGTCTTGCTGATCGTCAGGCCTTCCGGAAGCTCACCCTTGTTGGGGTCGAAGGTCGCGATGACCGTGCCGGGCGCCGCGATCGCCGGCAAAGCCATGGCGAAGATGGACGCGACGACGAAGATGACGACGAGTGCTTTGCGCATGGCGCCCCCTTATCCCCCTGGAACGATCGACCTCTCGACCTTAGACCCGACCACCCAAAGCGGTCAAACACCACTCACCGGTCGCCGCCGGCCGGGACCCAGGGTGATCTTGGGCTCCAGAAGACTCGCCCCTACAATGCTGCTGACCTGCGCGTCAGATGACGCCGTGCGCGTCAGGCGCGCTCGAGGAGGATGGGGTGGCGAAGACCGGAACGAAGCGCGGCAAGACCGACGGGCCGCAGACCGGACGCAGCCGTGGCAACGGCGAGCCGCGCGTCCTCGGAGAGCAGGGAGAGCGCACGCGCCAGCGTCTGCTCGACGCGGCCAAAAAGGTCTTCAAGGAACGCACGTATCCCGAGACCCGCGTCGACGACATCACGCGCGAAGCAGGGACGAGCCACGGCGCGTTCTATCTCTACTTCGCGAACAAAGCCGAGGTTCTCGAGGCGCTCGCGATCGAAACGGCGGAGCGCATGTACGTCCTCGCCGACGAACTCGAGGGCATGAAACAGGGCGAGGCGGGTTTCGAGCAGCTCCGCATTTGGATGGAACACTTCATCGACAACTACGAGGAGAACTCTCCGGTCGTCGTCGCGTGGATGTCGGCACGACCGCAGGACGAACGCTTCGACCGTCTGGGACGCGAGGTCCTCGCGAAGTTCGCCGGTCGCATCGCGCACACGATCCGGTCGGCGGAGCACAACGGCGACCGTCACCCGGTGCACGCGGGCGTCGCGGCCGTGGCACTGATCGCGATGCTCGAACGCTTCTGTTACTACTGGATCGTGCGCGGGGGCGGCTTCAACCGCGACGAGGTCGTCGACACGATGGCCGCCATCTGGCACCAGGGGATCTTCGGCGCATCGCACAAAGACTGAGCCTTTCCTCGCAGGGGTAAGCTTCCAGCGTGGACACGATCCGCGCCCTTATCGCCGGCAAGGACGTCGAAACCGAGAACACGTTCCAGACGTACGATCCCTCCTCCGGCGACGTCCTGGCTGAGGTCGCCCGCTGTGGTCCTCGCGAGGTCGACCAAGCCGTTACCGCCGCGCGCAACGCGTTCGAGAACGGTTGGCCGCACATGCCGGCCGCGGAGCGCGGCAGGATCCTCAAGCGCGTCGCCGAGCTGATCCGGCGCGACGCCGACGAGCTCGCGCTCCTCGAGAGCCAGGACACCGGCAAACCGCTGAAGCAGGCGAAGGCCGACGTGACCGTCGCCGCGCGCTACTTCGAGTTCTACGGCGGAACGATCGACGCGTTCTACGGCGAGACGATCCCGGTGAGCGATCAGATCTTCGCGTACACGCTCCACGAGCCGCTCGGCGTCACCGGTCACATCGTGCCGTGGAACTATCCGATCCAGATCAGCGCGCGGACGATCGCGCCGGCGCTGGCGACGGGGAACTGTTGCGTGCTGAAGCCGGCCGAAGAAGCGACGCTCACCGCTGTGCGTCTCGGTGCGCTGTGCTTGGAGGCCGATCTTCCCGCCGGTGTATTCAACGTCGTGCCCGGCCTCGGCGAGGAGGCCGGCGCCGCGCTGTCGTCGCACGCGGGGATCGATCACCTGTCGTTCACCGGCTCGGTCGAGGTCGGCAGCCTCGTTGCGAAGGCCGCCGCCGAACACGTCATCCCGGTCGCGTTGGAGCTCGGCGGCAAGTCGCCGAATGTCGTCTTCGCCGACGCCAACCTCGAGGACGCGCTGCCGGTCATCGTCAACTCGATTCTCCAAAATGCCGGACAGACGTGCAGCGCCGGCTCGCGCCTGCTCGTGCAGCAAGACGCGCACGACGCGGTCGTCGACGCCATCACGAAACGGTTCGCCGACGTGACGATCGGTCCGGGCCCCCAGGATCCTGACCTGGGTCCTCTGATCAGCAAGCAGCAGCTCGAACGCGTGCGTGGCTACATGGATGTGGGCAAGAAAGAGGCGACGTTGGTGGCCGGCGGCGACGCGCCGGCCGGCGAGAACCTGAAAGGCGGCTACTACTTCTCCCCCACGCTGTTCGACAACGTGCCGCCGGAGGCGCGTCTCGCGCGCGAGGAGGTGTTCGGGCCGGTCCTCGCCGTCACGACGTTCGACGACACCGACGAGGCGATCCGCACCGCGAACGCGACCGACTACGGACTGGTGAGCGCCGTGTGGACGCGCGACGTCGGCGTCGCGCATCGCCTGGCGCGCGAGGTCCGCTCGGGCCAGGTCTACATCAACACCTACGGCGCGGGCGGCGGCGTCGAGCTTCCGTTCGGCGGTTTCAAGCGCTCGGGCTACGGCCGCGAGAAGGGATTCGAGGCCCTGCGGACCTACAGCCAGATCAAGACCGTCACGATCAAGTTGCCGGGCCGGTAGCCGCTCGGCGGCATCCGCCCGGTACCATTCGGTCGCCGTGGAATTCGATCTCGACTCCGACCAACGCGCGCTGCGCGACGCTGCGCGCGCCTTCCTCGAGCGCGAGACGCCCGTCACCTACGCGCGCGCGATGATGGACGACCCGCGCGGCTACCGCGACGACGTCTGGCGCAAGATGGCCGACCTCGGATGGATGGCGCTGCCGTTCCCCGAGGACGCCGGCGGGGTCGGACAAGGCTTCGTTGCGCTCGCGATCCTGCTGTCGGAGATGGGCCGCGTGGTGCTGCCGGGCCCGTATTTCTCGACGGTGGTGCTCGCGGGGCACGCGATCCTCGAGGGCGGGTCTGAGGCGCAGCGCAAGGAGCTCCTCCCCGCGATCTGCGCCGGCGAGCTGATCGCCACGTTCGCGGACTCGACGGAGACGGTCGAAGCGTGCCCCGTCGGAAGTGGCTTCCGCGTCACCGGCGAGGCGCGCTTCGTCTTCGACGGCGCGACCGCACGGAAACTGATCGTCGCCGCGTCGAACGAGGACGGCACCCCCGGCCTCTTCCTCACCGAGCCGACGGAAACCGTCGCGGTCGACACTCTCGACGCGACCCGCAAAGCCGCGCACGTCTCCTTCGACGAAACACCGGCAGAACGCCTCGGCGACGGACCGAACCAAACCGCCTTGCAACGCATACGCGACAGAGCTTCCGTGGGTCTCGCGGCCGAATCTCTCGGCGCCGCCGAACGCGTCGTCGAGCTCGCCGTCGACTACGCGAAGCAGCGCACGCAGTTCGACCGTCCGATCGGCTCGTTCCAAGCCGTGAAGCACCGGGCCGCCGACATGCACCTCGACACCGAATCGCTGCGCAACGCGGTCTACTACGCCGCCTGGGCGATCGAGCGCGACCACCCCGACGCCTCGCTCGCGGCCTCGATGGCCAAGGCCTATGCGTCCGACGCCTTCCGCCGCGTGGCCGCGGGCGGCATCCAAGTCCACGGCGGGATCGGCTTCACCTGGGAGCACGACATGCACCTGTACTTCAAGCGCGCGAAGACCTCCGAGGTGGCTTTCGGCAGCGCCGATGCCCACCGCGAGCAGATGGCGCGGCTGCTCGAGAAGCGTTACGGCGCTTAACCCGGTCATTTCGAACTACTTCGGACGAAGCCAGCCACCGCCGGGGAAGCCAGATACCACTATCGACGCGGCGCGTCGCGGATGCTTTACTCCGATCTCGTGAAGATCGAAGCGCGTGCGCTGAAGCCCGCTGACGCCGCCGACCACCCGCCGGCGATGATCGAACCGGCAACGGCGTGGCTGTTCGAGCGCTACCACCGGACCGCGCGGGCGATGGTGATCGGCGGCTGCATCATCGCGCTCGTATGCGTCGCGTTCATCTTTGTCGTCGAGATCCGGCAGGACGCGCTCCTTCGCACCGGTACCAAGGCGGAAGCGTCGGTCGTCTCGTTCCGTCCTTCGGACGGCGGATCGCAGGCGCTCGTGGTCGAGTTCGTCGCCGACGGACGCAGGCAGGAGGCGACGATTGTCACGGACCTCTTGGACTACCGGATCGGCGAGGTCCTCACGATCGCCTATGACCCGTCGGATCCGTCGAGGGCACGAACGCTGTACGAATCAAACTGGAGCGATGTCGTCGTCTCGGTCCTTGCCGTGGCGCTCTTCGTCACAGTGGTTCTTCTGATCCTCGGGCCGATACGGATTCGCCAGCTGCGGCGATGGCGGTCGGTCCTCATCGTCCACCCATGGCGTCCGGTGCGGTACCGATACATCGACCGGCTCGGGAACCCACCTGTGATCGAGGTCAAACACCCGGACGGGCGGGCAGACGTCTTCGCCTTCTTCCATTTCATCGTCGGCCAGAGCAACCGTCTCGAGGAGGCGTCGCCCGGCGACGCGATGCTCGCGGCCGGCGAGACGAAGACCCCACTGATCGGGCTCCCACCAGGCCCGCAGGTGATCCATCGCCTCCACCGTCCTCGCGGCCGTCGCACCGAACGCCTGTGGCGCAAGGCGGTGGAGAAGGCGGACCGGGAGCCCCCGGCCTGACCTGACGCGATTGTCAGGTCCCCCCCTACCGGGTTTATCCTGGTAGCCGCACCTGAGCCGACGAAGGCCCGGCAGCCCAAGGGGGTTCTCTGATGGGACGTAAGAAGTACGAGGTCGTTTCCGCCGACGTACACATCCTGGAACCGCCCGACATCTGGGAGAAGCACCTTCCGAAGAAGTACTCCGAGCACGCGCCGAAGCTCGTGAAGGACCACGAGGGCGGCGACGCCTGGCAGTTCTCGGTCGGCGCGCCCGACCCGATCGGATTGGTGTCGACCCCCGGCCGGCGGTTCGAAGAGTTCAAGTGGTTCGGCGTCACCTACGACGAGACGCGGCCCGGCTGCTGGGACGGCAAGGAGCGCCTCCGCGACATGGACATCGACGGCGTCGACGCCGAGGTCATCTTCCCGCCGCAGCGCACGATGGGTCACTGGCTCTCGATGCCGGACGAGGAGATCTCGCTCGCCGGCATCGACGCGTACAACGAGTTCGTCTTCGACGAGTTCGCCGCCGCCGACCCCGAGCGCCTGATCCCCTGCTACCAGATCCCGAACCTCGGGATCGACCACGCGTTGAAGTACCTCGACAAGGCGATCAAGAAGAAGGCGCACACGGTCGTCATCTCGTCGTGGCCATCGGGTGGCGAGAACATCACGCCCGAGGACGACGCGTTCTGGCAGGCGTGCGTCGACGCGAACATGCCCGTGAACATCCACATCTCGCTGATGAGCCGCGCGTCCGGCGTGAAGTCGTACGAGGCGGGGCAGAAGGTAACGAGCGGCGTGAAGAAAGGCGCCGGCGCGGCCAACGCGCGCGCGGTCGGCGCGATGTCGGGCGTGTTCACGCGCACGACACCGGTGTTCGTGGGCTTCTTCTTCTCCGGCGTCCTCGACCGGTTCCCCGACCTACAGATCGTGCTGACCGAGACCGGCGTCGGCTGGATCCCTCATTACCTCGAGCAGCTTGACGACCGCTACTGGCGCAACCGCGGCTGGGGCGAGCTCACGATCAAGGAACCGCCGAGCTACTACTGGCACAAGAACATGTCCGCCACCTTCATGATCGACTTCACCGGCGTGTATCAGCGGCACCTCGTCGGCACGAAGAACATGATGTGGTCGACGGACTACCCGCACCACGGAAACGACTGGCCGTACTCGCGCGTTCGGATCAACGAGCAGATGGTCGGCGTCTCCGACGAAGACCGCTACGACATCCTCGCGGGCAACGCGGTTCGCATCTTCAAGCTGCCCGAAAACGCGAAGTAAGGAGTCGTCGCTGGGCGGGGGCCTGCGCTTCGGCATCGGGCGGATCCCGCTCGGGCAGATGGGCGTGCGCCTCGACGGCTCCGCCGCCGAGACGGTCGTGGCCCTGGCGCGCGCGGCCGACGAGCTCGGCTTCGACTTCGTCACCGCGCAGGACCACTCGGTCGCGCCGCGACAGTGGGCCGCCGAGGGAGGCGGCCAGACGTGGTACGAGCCGTTCGTCGTCCTGTCGTACGCCGCCGCTGTGACGACGCGCGTACGCCTGCTGACCGATGTCGTCATCGTTCCGTACCGCTCGCCGTTCCAGCTCGCGAAGATCTCGGCGTCGCTCGACCAGCTGTCCGGCGGGCGGCTCATCCTCGGGCTCGGCGTCGGCTACTTGGAGGAGGAGTTCAAGATCCTCGGCGCGCGTTTCGAGGACCGCGGCGCGGTGATGGACGACTCGATCGAGGTCCTGAAGCGCTGCTGGACCGAGGAATGGGTGGACATCTCGACGCCGTACTTCGAGGCGAAGGACGTGTCGATCTCGCCGCAGCCTCTGCAGAGCCCGCGCCCGCCGATCTGGATCGGCGGGAACTCGTGGCGAGCGCTACGACGCGCCGTCGAACACGCCGACGGCTGGACGCCGTTCAAGGGCGACCCGGACCACATCCGGGAGGCGTGGCGCCGGGCGCGCGACTACGGCTTGCCGGAAGGGAAGCCGTTCGACATCTCGATGCCGCTGGGCCGCGGCGTACACAAGGCCGACGGCTCGCTGGACGTCGACTCGATCATGAAGAAGTCCGAGGAGTACGCGAACGCCGGCGTGACGAGCTTGCGCGTCGGTTTCCGCGCGACGACCCCGGGCGAGTACGTTTCGAAGATGGAGACTTTCGCTCGCGACGTGATCGCGCGCTTCTGACGGAGGGACGCATGGGCGACGACGACATCCATCAACATGTCATCGACACCGGCAAGGGAACGTTCTCGCTGCACGAGCTGGGGCACCTCATGCCGGGCATGGCCGAGATCATGCCGCTGATCGGCGAGCGGATCTGGAAGTGCTACTACGCCGGTCAGGCGAAGAACCAGCCGCTCGCGCGCTTCCAGCTGAAGGAAGCCGTGAACCTGATGGAGAAGGGCGCCTTCCTTCGGCCGAAGTACCACGAGAACATGGAGAAGTTCATCGCCGAAGAGCTCGAGGCGGTGAAGAAGGCGATCGAGTCCTCCGACTGGGACGCGTTCGAGCCCGCCTTTCACGCGATGATCGACGCGGCGAACGCGTACCACGACTTCTACGACAAGTCGTTCCTGCAATGGAAGATCCCGAGCGAGCCGCCGCCGGACCTCGACATGACACCCCGGAGATAGATGAACGACTACCCGCGCGACGCGGCCGCGATCGTCGGCATCGGGCACACCGAGTTCTCGAAGAACATCGGGCGGCCCGAGCGCACGATCGCGCTC
>JBASRP010000006.1:0-2652 GCA_049273905.1 Actinomycetota bacterium | reverse complement strand
GGGCGGGCCATGCCGCGCGACGACGTGCGCGACGCGATCGGGATCAAGGATCCAAAGCTGTTCGCAGCTCTCCTCGACGCGACCCCCCGGATCGCCGCTGAGGAGACGCTCGTCCGCCTCGCCGAGCATCGCGTGACGCTCTCGCCGGACCAAGCGGCCGCGCGCGAACGCCTCATGACCGAGCTCGACACGGCCGGGCTCGCGCCCCCGACCCTCAACGACATCGCGAGGATGCACGGCGCGCCGCTCGTAACGGCGCTCGTCGACGCCGGCGATCTCGTGAAGCTCTCGCGCGACCTCGCGCTGACCCGCGACCGCTACGAGCAGACGCGCACGCAGATCGCCGACGCGATCGCGGCGGAGGGTCCGCTCACGACGTCGCGTATCCGCGAGATCTTGGGTACCAGCCGCAAGTACGTCGTGCCTCTGCTCGAGCACCTCGACGCCGCCGGTTTCACGAAGCGCCGCGGTGACGTCCGTGTTCTGGCTTAGTCGCGGAGCGCCGCGACCACTTCGACCTCGACCGGCGAGCCGAGTGGGAGTTCGGCCACACCGACCGCAGAGCGCGCGTGCCTCCCCGCCTCGCCGAACACGTGCTGGAACAGGTCGCTCGCACCGTTGGCGACGAGGGGCTGCGCGTGGAAGTCCTCGCTCGACGCCACGAAGACCGTCAGCTTCACGATCCGCTCGACGCGATCGAGCGAGCCGGCGGCTGCCTTGATCTGCGCCAGCGCATTCAACGCGCAATAGCGCGCCTCCTCGGCGGCTTCCTCGATCGAGACGTCGCGCCCGACGAGACCGCGGCGCGGCAGCTCGCCGTTCCGGAACGGCACCTGTCCCGACACCCACACGAGGCCGCCGTGAACGACGGCCGGAACGTACGCGGCGACCGCGGCCGGCGCCTCCGGCAGGCTCAGCCCGAGCTCCGCGAGTTTGTCCTCAGGCGAGGACACGTCAGCTCTTCGCCCGCTTGAAGAGCGCGACGGTTCCGGGGACGTCGCCGGGTTGGTACACCTGGACGAGCTCCCACCCATCGTCGCCCCAGTTGTTCAAGATCTCTTGCAGCGCGTGCGGAACGAGCGGCACGGACGCGTACTCCCATTTCTGCATGTGGCACCTCCGGAAAGCGCGTGATGGCGCGAGGGCGAGCGTAGCCGAGACCGCGGGACTTCCGGAAAACCGTCGGGCGGAAGACCTCACGGCCTCCCGCCCGGGGGAAGCGACGGCTAAGAGACGGCGGCGCGAACGGCGTGACGCCGCTCGAGCTCGTTCAATCCCCCCCAGATGCCGTGCGTTTCGCGCGTCATCAACGCGAACTCGAGGCACGGCTTACGCACGGCGCAGTCGGCGCAGATCGCTTTGGCGGCGATCTCGCGGATCTGTCTCTCTTCCTTGCTCTCGAGATGGGTCGGGGAGAAGAACAGATTGGCGTCCGACCCACGGCACCCGGCCTCGCTCTGCCAGATGAGTTCGAGATCCCACGTTTGGCGCATCCTCGGATCCGTGGCGACGGGACGCGGAACGGCCACGGCAGGCACCCCTTTCCTATAGAGATACGACGGACGACGCGCCGCGGATGTTCCGGTAACGCGTCAACCGAGCATCAATCTTGGGCCCGAGACCAGATGCCGACAAGAGGTGAGCGATCGTTCGGGGCTTTCGTCCCGCTCTTCGCGACTTAGGTTTTTCTCAGGATCGGCGGACGCGGAGGAGAACCCCGTCCGCGGCGGTGACGACGACGTCCTCGCCGACCCGCATGCGGGTGCCGTCCTCGGAGCGCGCCCGCCACAACCCGTCCGCGACCCACACGAATCCCTCGGGGTTGAGCATGCTCCGAACCTGGCCGGGCATCCCTACGAGGCCGCGCGCCGCGCGCTGCTCCTCCGGATCGCGGCGCGCGCGGCGCACCAGCGTCATCACGGGAACGAAGTAGACCACCGCCGACACGACGCCGATAGCCACGAGCCAGCCCGGGATGCCGAGCGCACCTGCCGGGGCCGGGAACATCGTGAGCGACCCGTATGCGAGGAGCGCCGTTCCGAGGATCGTCGCCAGGCCGAGGTCGTTCAGCGCCACATCGACAGTGAGTAACGCGATCCCGATGGCGAAGAGAAGGACGCCGAAGATCCCGAGCGGCAAGATCGTCATGCCGTACACGGCGCCGGCGAGGAGAGCGATGCCGGAGATGCCCGCGATCCCGAATCCCGGCTGGAAGACTTCGAACGCTGCGAGCCCCGCGCCGGCGAGAAGCATCACGTAGATGAGCGCGGGCGACGTCGCGAAGGTGTGCAATAACCCGCGCACCGGACCCGGCTTGAAGAACCGCACGTCGACCTCATCGGACTTGAGTCGCAACGTGACGGGGCCGGCCGCGGTGGTCACCGTGCGTCCGTCGGATCTCTTCAACAGCTCGGCGACGCTGGGGACGACCTCGTCGACGAGACCGGCATCCTTCGACGCGTTCGCGCCGAGCGTGCGCGACAGGATCCTTGTGAAGTCGCCGGCGCGCCCCCGTTGACGCGCGAGGTCTCGGGCGAGCGCCTCCTCTTCGTTGCGTGCGGCACGGCCCGCAGCAGAATCTGGATCGATCGACAGCTCCGCCGGATGCAGCGGCCCCAGACGCGCGCTCGGCCCGATCGCCGAGATGTGCGC
>JBASRP010000419.1:0-3268 GCA_049273905.1 Actinomycetota bacterium | reverse complement strand
CCTTTACGCGGCGAGTCTTGCGACGACGTGATGTCGGTGATCGCGGCGATGTGATCCCAGTCGATCCCGTGCCGGAACCCGAACCCGAACGCAGACACAAGCAAGCCGACGTCGAAGCCGGCATTCGCGGCAGCTGCGAGGACCTTCACGACCCGGGCAGGCTAGCATCCACCTGGACCTTGTTGCAACCAGTTCGCAACTAGAGTTGCGGGCTCGGTCAGACAAGCGCGGTGAAAAGCCGCCACTCCCCCGGCACCCCTTTGAGCTCGTGCGCGCCTCGGTCCTCGAAGTCGATACCCGATCCGGCGACCAGATCCTTCACGGTGCTCGAGCAGACCACTTCGCCGGGTCCGGCGTGTCCCGTGACGCGCGAGCTGATGTGAACCGCGATCCCGCCGACATCGTCGCCCATCAGCTCGATCTCTCCGGTGTGCAGCCCGGAACGGACCTCGAGTCCGAGCGACGGCGACTGTTGCGCGAGCGCTTGCGCGCAACGAACCGCCCGCGCCGGGCCGTCGAACGTCGCCAGGATCCCATCTCCGAGGGTCTTGACCTGCTTCCCGCGGAAACGGGCGATCTCCCCCGCCGCCAGCGCGTAGTAGCGGTCCAAGAGGTCGTGCCAGCGACGGTCGCCGGCCTCGGCCGCTCTCTCGGTCGAACCGACGATGTCCGCGAACATCACCGTTGAGAGAACGCGATCGACGTCGGGTTCGGGGCGCGCACCCGTTACGAATTCGAGGATCTCGCCGATCGTCTCGTCCGGGTCGCCGAACCAGAACAGATGGTCTTTGCCTGACAGCTCGACGAACCGCGCCCCGGGGATGCGCTCCGCGAGATCCTTCGAAAGATCGAGGGGAACGAAAAGCTCGTCGCGCTGGTGCAGGATCAGCGTCGGCACTTGGATCGTCGGCAGGATGTGTCGGACGTCGATCTCCATATTGGCGTCGGCCATGGCGAGCGCTTCGCTGGGGCTGGACGACAGGCGCTCGTAGCGTCCGAACCACTGCCGGAACCCCGGCTCGTCCGCCCGACTCGGGACGACGAAGCTGGTTGCGATGCCGCTCCCCCAATGGTTGCGGAGGTACGTCTCAAACAACTCCCGTGCCTCGGGCGCCCATCCATGCGGGAAGTCCGGAGCTTGCATGAAACGCGCCCCCGCTGCGTACAGGATCAACGCACGCGTCCGCTCGGGATACGTCGCCGCGAACATCGCTCCGAACGTTCCGCCCTCGGACCAACCCATCACGACGGCTTGATCGGACTCCGCGGCATCCATCACCGCGCGGATGTCGTCCATCCTCTCTTCGAGGGTCGAGGCTCCGATCGATCGGTCGGACAAGCCGGTCCCGCGTTTGTCGAACAGGATCACGCGGAAATGCGGCATGAACTTGCGCATCATCCTCTCGAAAGAGGGCTCCTCCCAGACGACCTCGAGGTGGAAGATCCAGCCGGGGGCCATGACGAGGTCCACGGGCCCGTCGCCCAGCACCTGGTAGGCGATCGAGACGTCGCCGGATTGCGTGTAGCGGGTGTCGGGTCCCACCGCCGCAGACTAGCGCGCCGGCGCTTGGTTTAGGAGGGCCTAGACGATTGAAGCCGCAACAGGGAGGGCCGGGCGTGACGGGCTCACAACTCGTCCGGCTCGCTGCGCCGCTTGCGCCATCGCTCGGCGTAGCAACCGCATGCCGTTCAAACCGGGGAGCTTCGAGAGCTCCGTTTCCATGTCGAAGACGGCAGCGGCGCCGTCCTCGTCGCCAAACAGCGAAAGGATCACGAAGTCCGTCTCGGCCTGCGGACGCACGCCGGTGCCGACGGGAGACCACAACCGATCGAGCGCCCACCGGACGAGCTTCCGCGCGCGCGGGTTGTCCTCGAGTCGTGCGCGCGCCTGGTTGTAGTAGAAGGCGTAGTGGCGGCGTTCGTCCTTGATGATCCGCGTGAGCAGCTGGCTCAGGATCGGGTGGCGCGTCTTCGCGATCACGCGGTGGTAGCCGTTCAGCGTCGACAGCTCGTTGATCGCGCCCCACGTCATGTGCACGGCGACGAAATCCGGGAGCACGCGCGCCGCGGTCATCTTCGCGATCGTTCCCATGACGTCGCGGACGCCGGCGCTCCGCCGGATCTCCGCGGTGCGGTCGGGGGTGAAACGCTCACCCGCCGCCTGAAGGAAACGGCTCAGCGCCTCGCCGTGCCAGAACTCTTCGTAGACCCAGAGCGAGAGGAAGGCCGTGACGTCGGGGTCGTTCGCAGCCGGCGTCGTCAGCAGGTCGCGCAGGTAGATAACGGTGTGGGTCTCGATGTCCATCATGTAGGTGAGGCAGCGGATCTCCTCGCGCGACAGCGGATAGGTGGGGACGGCATCGAAATCGATCCCCTCCAGGTCGAGCTTCTTGGACGCCCGTAGGTACTTCCCTAGATCGACTTCATGCATGGCTTCATCACCCCGTTACCGATCTCGCAAGGCGTTCGTACCTCACGGCCCATCGGTTCGTCCAGCACGGGCCCGGGTTATGCTCGCCCGGGAGAAGGGGGAGCCCGGTGGACGTCGCCGTCGAGACCAGCGGCCTTTCGAAGCGCTTCCGTAAGCGCGTCGCCGTCCAGCCCATCGACCTCGAGGTCCCGGCGGGGTCGCTGTTCGGCTACCTCGGCCCCAACGGCGCCGGGAAGACGACCACGATCCGGATGCTCCTCGGGCTCGCCCGGCCGACGGCCGGCAGCGCCCGGCTGCTCGGCGCGCCGGTGCCCCGCGGTCTGGCCGGAGTCCGGAAGCGGATCGGCAGCGTCCTCGAGAACCCCGCCTTCTACCCGAGGCTGTCGGCCCGGAAGAACCTCCGCGTCCTGGCGCGCGTCGCGGGCGATGCCGCGGCGGCGGGCCGCGTCGACGAGCTCCTCGAGCGCGTGGGTCTGACCGATCGCGCGAATGATCGCGTGCGCGCGTACTCGCATGGGATGCGGCAGCGCCTCGGCCTGGCCGCGGCGATGCTCCACGACCCCGAGCTGATCGTCCTCGACGAGCCGGCGACCGCGCTCGACCCGGCCGGCATCCGCGACGTGCGCGGGATGCTCGCGGCGCTGCGTGACGAGGGGCGCACGATCTTCATCTCGAGCCATCTCCTCTCAGAGGTCGAACAGATCTGCGACCGCGTCTGCGTCGTGAGCAAGGGCCGGCAGGTGTACCAGGGGACGCTGGCCGGACTCACAACCGGCGCCGGGCGTGTGCGCTTGGCGATCGACGATCCCGCTGCGGCGGAACGCGCGCTGCAAGAGC
>JBASRP010000045.1:0-2141 GCA_049273905.1 Actinomycetota bacterium | reverse complement strand
AGCCCGAGCCGAAGAAGCGCACGATCCCCGGCCTCGACGAACCGCTCGAGGACGTCGAGATGCCGGAGATCGAAGCGGCCGAAGAAGAAGAGGACGACGCGGAACCGGAGGAAGAAGACCAGGAGCAGCCCGAGGAGATCGACCTCACGCCCGAGCTCCTAGAGCTGCCCGAGCCCGTCGCCGCCGCGCCGCGCCGCCGGGGACCGTACGCGGTTCCGTCGATGGACCTGCTTCGTGTAGGTGCCGCGGCGCCGGGCGGGACCAAGGGAACCGCCGACACGATCCGGATCCTCGAGGCGACCCTACGCCAGTTCGAGGTCGAGGCCAACGTCGCCCGTGTGACCCGCGGGCCGACGGTCACCCGTTTCGAGATCGAGATCGGGCCGGGCGTCAAGGTGAACCGGGTTGTGTCGCTGCAGAACGACATCGCCTACGCGCTGGCGACGCCCGATGTCCGCATGATCGCGCCCATCCCCGGCCGTTCGGCGATCGGCGTCGAGGTCCCGAACCGCGAGCGCGAGCTCGTGACCCTGCGCGACATCCTCAGCGCGCCGAAGATCCAGGCGGAGAAGCATCCGCTGACGGCCGGGCTCGGGAAAGACATCCAGGGCGAGCAGGTGAGCGTGAACCTCACGACGATGCCGCACCTGCTGATCGCCGGCGCGACCGGCGCCGGGAAGTCGACGTGTATCAACACGATGGTGATGAGCATCCTGATGCGCGCGCGTCCAGAACAGGTGCGGATGATCCTGATCGATCCGAAGCGCGTCGAGCTGTCGCACTACAACGGGATCCCGCATCTGCTGTCGCCCGTCATCACGCACCCGAAGCGCGCGGCCGACGCGCTGCAGTGGGTCGTGAAGGAGATGGAGACGCGCTACGAAGATCTCGCGCGGTCGGGCCAGCGGCAGATCGACGCGTACAACGACGCGGTCGTCAACGGCCGGGTCACGAAGGAAGGCCTGCCGGTCACCGAGACGATGCCGTACATCCTCGTCGTGATCGACGAGCTCGCCGACCTGATGATGGTCGCGCCGCGCGACGTCGAGGATGCGATCTGCCGCATCGCGCAGATGGCGCGCGCCGTCGGCATCCACCTGCTGGTCGCGACGCAGCGCCCCTCGGTCGACGTGGTCACCGGCCTCATCAAGGCGAACATCCCATCGCGGATCGCGTTCGCGACGGCGTCGCAGGCCGACTCTCGCGTCGTGCTCGACCAGGGCGGCGCCGAGAAACTCGTGGGCTTCGGCGACATGCTCTTCTTGCCGGCTTCGATGTCGAAGCCGCGCCGCGTCCAGGGCGCCTACGTGTCCGAAGCGGAGATCGAGGTCGTCGTCGGCCACTGCCGGAAACAGGCCGACCCGGACTTCGAGGAGACGCTGGTCCACGAGCCGTCCTCGTCGGCGAGTGACGACATCGAGATGGGCAGCGACGACGATCTGATCCAGCAAGCGATGACGCTGATTGTGACGAGCCAGCTCGGCTCGACGAGCATGCTCCAACGCAAGCTGAAGGTCGGCTTCGCCCGCGCCGGACGTCTGATGGACCTCCTCGAGGACCGCGGCGTGGTCGGTCCCTCGCTCGGCTCGAAGCCGCGCGAGGTCCTGATCACCCAGGACGAGCTCGAAGAGATGCGTTCCGCTCGAGCCTGACGCCTCTTTCACTTCTGACGGCTCACGCTCCGCCTGTGGTGTCTCTTGAGCGCGGACCTATACTTGCGGCGCTCGCGAGGGGACTTCCCGCCAGGGCAGTGGAGGTGTACGCCGACGTGTCGATCGTTCCCGACGTTGCGACGACGGGGATCGGCGCGACCCTTCGAGCCGCCCGCGATCAGATGGGCGTCTCGATCGAAGAGGCCGCGTGGCGTACGCGCATCCGTCCCGAGTTCCTCCGCGCGCTCGAGGACGAACGCTTCGACGAGATCGGTCACACGTTCGTCCGCGGCCAGCTGAGCTCGTACGCGCGGTTCCTCTGTCTCGAAGCCAACGAGATCGTCCGCGACTACGTCGCGCGCTTCGAGCACTCTGAGCCTTCGCCGATCGAACGACTGAACGAGCAGCACAAGGAAGCGCACCGTCCGCCGAAACCGAACTGGCTGATCGCAGCGTTCGTCGCGGCGGCGGTCCTGATCGCGGCCAGCA
>JBASRP010000517.1:0-15234 GCA_049273905.1 Actinomycetota bacterium | reverse complement strand
GTCCGCCCCCGCGAGTGCCCGCCGCGGGGTGCGAACGGCTCCGGCGGCGCGGGAGGGCCCGAAGTGGGCGTCGGGGACTGTTCCACGCACCAATTATCCCCACGCCGGGAAGGAAGCGCGGCCGACGGGCGTTCCTATACTGACCATCATGTTTCCGACGCATTGGGGCCCGGGAGGGATGCGTTCCCGGGAGGAGCTGAAAGGCCGGCGCATCGCGCCCGGCACCATCCGGCGCGCCCTCGGCTTCGCGAAGCCCTATGGCAGACAGGTGGTCTCGTTCCTGATCGCGACGGTCGCGGGCTCGGCACTTGCCGTCATCCCGCCGTTGCTCTTCCGGCGTCTTCTGAACGGTTTGACGCCGCCCGGTAAGGCGATCACCGGCGGTGAGATCAACGTGATCGCCGTGGCGGCGGTGGCTCTCGCGCTGGGCGTCGCTCTGCTGTCGCTCACCGCGCGATGGTTCTCATCGCGGGTCGGCGAGGGTCTCATCTACGACCTGCGCGTGACCCTGTTCGATCACGTGCAGAGGATGCCTCTCGCGTTCTTCACGCGTTCGCAGACCGGCGCGCTGATCAGTCGATTGAACAACGACGTCATCGGAGCGCAGCAAGCCGTGACGGGCACTCTGGGCACGATCGTCTCGAACTCGATCAGCGTCGTGTCGATCCTCGTCACGATGATGTACCTGAACCCGGGACTCACATTGCTGGCCCTTTGCGTGCTGCCGCTCTTCCTTCTCCCGTCACGGTTCCTCAGCCGTCGTCTCGTCGGGATAACGCGCGAGCAGATGAACCTCAACGCCGACATGAACACGACGATGACGGAGCGTTTCAACGTCGCCGGCGCTCTGGTGGCGAAGCTCTTCGGCCGGCCGACGGACGAGCGCGACTACTTCGGAGCCCGTGCGGGCCGCGTGCGCGACATCGGGATCCGCCTCGCGCTCTACATGCGCGTCTTCTTCATCCTTCTCGGCCTCGTCGCGGCCGTCGGGACGGCGGTCGTCTACTGGCGAGGCGGGCATCTGGTTTTGTCCGGCGCTATCGACATCGGCACGCTCGGCGCGTTCAGCATCTACGTCACGCAGCTCTACATGCCGCTGACCCAGCTTACGAACTCACGCGTCGACCTTCTGACCGCCTTCGTCAGCTTCGAGCGCGTCTTCGAGATCCTAGACATGCCCCACGCGATCGCCGACAGCCCCGGCGCCGTGGAGCTGCCGAGGCCCCAGGGTCAGATCGAGTTCGACCACGTCTCGTTCCGCTACCCGACCGCGCGTGAAGCTTCATTGGCCTCGCTCGAACAGGGATTGCCCGCCACGAGCGCCGACGACGCGAATCCACCGACGGTCCTCAAGGACGTCGCCTTCACGATCGAGCCCGGCCGCACCGTCGCGCTGGTCGGCCCGTCCGGTGCCGGCAAGACCACGATCGCCATGTTGATCCCGCGCATCTTCGACGTCACGGAGGGCGCGATCCATATCGACGGGCGCGACGTGCGCGACGTGACGCTGGCGAGCCTCTCGAAGGCGATCGGCGTCGTCACCCAAGACCCGCACCTCTACCACGACACGATCGCGAGCAACCTTCGCTTCGCCCGGCCGGACGCGACGGACGAACAGCTCGTAGACGCCCTGAAGGGCGCGCAGATCTGGGAGCTCGTTTCGTCGCTGCCGGACCGTCTCAACACGGTCGTGGGGGAGCGGGGCTACCGCCTCTCGGGGGGCGAGAAGCAGCGGATCGCTATCGCACGCGTCCTGCTCAAGGATCCGTCGATCCTGATCCTCGACGAGGCGACTGCCCATCTCGATTCAGAGAGCGAGGTTCTGATCCAACGCGCGCTTTCCTCGGCGCTCGAGCACCGCACCGCCGTCGTGATCGCGCACCGATTGTCGACGATCGTCGACGCGGACGAGATCCTCGTGGTCGACAACGGACGGATCGTCGAGCGCGGCCCGCACAGCGAGCTGGTCACCGCGGGCGGGTTGTATGCCGAACTCTACGAGACGCAGTTCAGCCGCGCGACAACCTAGAGCGCGTTACGCGGCGCGCGCCGGCGCCGTCATGCCGCCGTTCGGCCCGCGCCTCCGGCGGAAGCGGATCGGCCAGTTGCGGCTCCGGCGCGGCGGCTCCGCAACCCCGATGTTCCAGATGTCGCCCGGCAGGGTCAGCGGTGGCGTGAACCGTGACGCGAGCCGCCGCACACCACGGAGACATCCAATCAGTCCGAGGACGTACGCGACGCCGGCACTTGCTGCGAGCGCGATGCCGCCGGCCGACTGGTCTGTCGACGCGACGATGCCGGCGGGAACGAGCGGCGTGATCGCCGTCAGCAAAGGCGACGTGAACGCGAAGGTCTGGACGAAGAGACGAGCCGGCGTTCCGGGCTCTCGGTAGATCGGCTCCCACGACGACATGTCGTCCATGGCGTGCCTCCTCCCCTCAGTATCGCACCATCCAGAGAGGACCGGAAGCTACGGATTCTCGTTCATCGGGATGAGCACCTGCGTCGCCGTCGCCTTCGCGACCACTTTGTCGTCGTCGTTGACGAACACGCACTCGCAGTGCGCCATGCGCCGGCCCCGGTTCAGGACCTCGGCCGCGATCTGGAGCGTTCCTGAGGTGACCGGCCGGAAGAACGCGATCCGCAGGTCCGAGGTGGTGAAGAACTCGTCGTCCGCGAGCGTCGTCGTCATCGCCAGCCCGACGAAGCTATCGGCCAAGGCGGCGAGGTAACCACCGAACAAGGTGCCGGCCAGAGTCAGCAGATCGGGGTCGACCTTCCACTCACCCCAGACGCGGCCGCGTTCCCATCCTTGGATGCCCGGGAGGCGCATGGCCTCGACGACCGGCGGGGGCGTGCTGGTCCGGTTGACGATCCCGTCGAGGAACTCGGACCACCTGTACATCGGGCCCCCTACCGCGCGGCGGTTCAGGGAGTGTAGCCCACGACCGTGATCCGCCCATCCCAGCCGACGACGTAGAGCGTCAGGTCCTCGCCCGAGACGTCGAAGGGAGATCCCGCGGGAGCGATCCGGACGGATGCCGGGTTCCGGAATCCAGCGGCGACGAGGCACGCATCGCCGGTGACCGGATCGACGCGCAGCAGTTCGCCGAGACCGGTCGCGACGACGTACAGCGTCCCGTCTGCGGTGCGCGTCATGTCGTCGAGACCCTTTATGCCGACGAGCGGCTTCGAGAGATCGGGGTCGGTGTAAACGGCGGGCTGCAGCGACAGCACGCCCGCGGTGAGAACGGCAGCCGTTTCGTGCGCGGCCGGATCGGCGATCGGGATGCGCTCGATCGGCGATCGTTGGTCGAAGGTGATCGCCGCGTAGATGTTCTCGCCCGCCGGATCAACGACGAGACCGTTCGTTCCCCAGATGTCGAGCACCGTCCACGCCTCCGGATATCTGCGCGGGATGCGAACGAGGCCGCGGCCAACGTCGTTCGACACGAAGAGATCACCGTTGGGCGCGAACACGAGTCCGTTGGCCATGTCGAAACCCTCGGCGTAGGTCTCGAGCGTTCCCGCAGGGTCTGCGGCGTCGAAGCGAACGACCCGCGACAATCCGCGTCTCAGGAGAGAGTCGGGGATGGAGTTTCCCCACCCCATGTAGATGAGCCCGTCGGGCCCGACGGCGAGGCCGCCCGGGGGAACGCCGTCGAGACCCCCCTGCTCCGCGCCGTCCGGCCCCAGGCGGATCAAACGGTCCGCTCCCGAGTTCGACACCCATAGCGAACCGTCGGCGAAGAGGAGGTTCTCGAGCACGTCGGTTCCGAAGCTCTTCCAGACCGCCGGGGGAGTGATATGGCCGGGGCACGGATCCTGCGTGACGACTCCGCCGCGGGCCGCGAACGGCGAGAGAAGGGCGCAGACGAGCGCCACGAGGAGGATGCGAGGGCGGAGCATGGACCCTCCCTTTTCGCGGCGAAGGCGGTGTTCCCTGCGCGCCGACGTCCTTGCGCGCTCGTGAACGCGTGTGTACCGTTAGCCCCCCATCGGGAGGCAACGTGGAGATCAGCGACCGTTTGTCGGCTCTCTCCGGCGAGATCGCCGAAGAGCAGACACAGTTGCGCATCCTCGAGGAGCAGGTGACCTTCCAGCAGGAGGTCTCCGAGGATGCGCGCGTTCGCGCGCTCGTCTCCGAGACTCCCTTGGCGGATCGTGAGGCGCGCGAGGCCGCAGACGATCTGGTCCGGCTCGTGCGCTCGCGCGAGGACGTCCTCCGCCGCCTCGCAGACCTCCGCGCCGAGCAGGACACGCTGCTGGAGCGCATGCTCGAGGCTCAGGACCAGCGCCAATAACGTTTCCAGCCGTTCTCGGGTATTGGCTTCGATTCCACCCGCCCACCCGGATACACTCCTGCGCGTTATGGACCCAACCACGCGCGGAACCGTGCTCGTCGCCGAGGACGAGACGATCATCCGCATGGACCTCCGCGAGATGCTCGAAGAGGAGGGCTACTCTGTCGTCGAAGCCGCCGACGGCGAGCAGGCCGTGCGCCTCGCCCGCGAGGTCCGTCCCGAGCTTGCGATCCTCGACATCAAGATGCCCGTCAAAGACGGGCTTGCCGCGGCGCAAGAGATCAGCGAAGAGCGCATCGCGCCCGTGCTCATCCTCACCGCGTATTCGCAGCGCGAGCTCGTCGAGCAGGCCGCCGAGTCCGGGGCGATGGGGTACCTCATCAAACCTTTCCAGAAGCACGACCTGCTGCCGGCGATCGAGATCGCGAAGGGTCGTTACCAGCAATTGGCAGCGCTGGCCGACGAGGTCGGGGATCTGACCGAGCGTCTCGAGTCCCGCAAGGCCATCGACCGGGCGAAGGGCAGCCTGATGGATCAGTACAAGATGAGCGAGGCGGACGCCTTCCGCTTCATCCAGAAGGCCGCCATGGAGCAGCGGATCCCGATGCGCGACGTGGCCGACAAGATCCTCGACGGCTCGCTCGACGGCGCCCCGTAACCCCGTCCAATCCCCACCGGCTCCCGGAGGCGTATACCAGGCCGAGGGGGGTCGGACGACCTTCTTTGGGTATGGAGCCACCCAGGACTATCATCGTGCCCGTCCTGAAGGCTGGAGAGGGGGGTTTGTGGTGAGACGCAGGTTCATGGTGGCCATGGCTTTGGCCGCCGCTCTGGGGCTCATGCTTGCCGCGTGCGCCAACGACAACGAGCCGAGCGCGGGGTCTACCCCAACAGCGGAGAAGTGCAAGCCGTACAAGAAGGGTGGTCAGGCCCTCCGGCTCGGAGGCGCGAAGGTAGACAACATCGCCCTTGCCGGCGCGATCCACGGCCTGCAGGCGCAGACGAAGCCTAGGGTCAAGATCGGATTCATGGGCGACCTGACGGGGAGCAACTCCTCGCTCGTCGTCGGTTCGCGCGACGGCGCGAAGCTCGCTTTCAAGCTCGCGAACGCGGCCGGCGATCTGCCGGTCAACGTCGAGTTCGTCGTGCTCGATAACAAGGAAGCGCTCGAGACGACGGCAGGTCCGCTCGCGCAGCAGCTGATCAACGACTCCGAAGTCATCGGTGTGGTCGGTCCTGCGTTCTCCGGCGAGACATCGGTGGCGACGCCGCTGTTCTGCCGGGCGAACCTCGTCAACATCACGCCATCCGCGACACGTGTCGACCTAACGGCGCAGGGCTGGCAAACGTTCTTCCGCGGTCTGGGTGACGACGATCAGCAGTCGAAGGCTGCCGCGAAGCTGATGGCTTCCAAGGGCTATAAGAAGATCGCCGTCGTGAACGACAAGAGCCCCTACGGCCAGGGCCTTGGCCAAGGGATCGTCAAAGAGCTCCGAGCTACGTCGGGAGTGTCGGTCGTACTGGACGAGGGTGTCGCGGTAACGACGAACTACACCTCTCTTGTCGACTCGCTCCTCGCCAAGCAGCCCGATGCCGTCTACTACGCCGGGTATGTGGCGCAGGCTCCGCTGGTCTTGAAGCAGATGCGCAACAAGGGCCTCAAGGCTGCGTTCCTTTCTGGAGACGGATCCAAGGAGACGACGTTCATCAAGACGGCCGGCGCCAGCATCTCTAACGGCGTTCAGTTCACGTGTCCGTGCCTGGACCCGTCTGTCTCAAGTGACCCAGAGGCGAAGGACTTCGCCGCGAAATTCAAGGCCGAGTTCGGACACGACGCTCCGATCTACGCGGCGGAAGGCTGGGACCTCGCGCAGATCTTCATCGCCGGCTTGAAGGCGGGGAACACGACCCGCGCCAAGCTGCTCGAGTTCGTCACCGACCTGAAGGACTTCAAGGGACTCTCGAAGACCTTCAACTGGACGACGGACCCAGCCGCCCTCCACGAGCCGACGCAGAAGGGTGTCAACATCTACTCGATCAAGGGCGGGAAGATCGTCCTTGATGGTCCGATCGAAGAGGTCGCGAAGTAGCGAGCGACCGGTGATGTCGGAGAGGGGTCGTCCCGATGGACGGCCCCTCCCGTATCCCTCGTCTGTCTGATGCCCGACTGTCTCGGTAGCGAACTTCAGTTCCGCCTCATCGGTGGACTGTCGACCGGTTCCATCTACGCACTGATCGCGCTGGGGTACACCTTGGTTTACGGCGTCCTCCAGCTGATCAACTTCGCCCACTCCGAAGTGTTCATGGGCGGGATCCTCGCCGGGTTCCTGTTCTTGAACGCGTTCGCCGGAGCGGATCAAACGACGAGCGTCGTCCTGCTCGTGATCGCGTTCATCCCTGCGATGCTCGCGTCGGGCGCGACGGCGGTCGTGCTCGAACGGGTGGCCTATCGCCCGTTACGGAAACGCGGCGCACCACGACTCGCGTACTTGATCAGCGCGATCGGCGCATCGTTCTTCCTATCGAACCTCGTGCTTGTCTGGCGCGGTCGCTCGTACGAGAGCTACCCCACGACGATCGATCCTTCCCCGGCCTTCTACATCGGAAAGGTCCCGATCCAGACCGCCGACGTGATCATCCTCGCCGTCATGATCGTCATGGTTCTCGGCCTGGATGCGTTCGTGAAGAGGTCGCGTCTCGGGAAAGGCATCCGCGCGGTGGCGCAGGACGTTGAGACGGCCGGGATGATGGGTGTGGACATCAACCAGGTCGTGACCGTCACGTTCTTCCTCGGAGGGATGCTCGCGGGCGCCGCGGGGCTGCTCTACGGCCTGAAGTTCTCGGTCGTTCGGTTCGACATCGGGTTCCTGCCGGGCATCAAAGCGTTCACGGCCGCCGTCCTCGGCGGCATCGGCAACATCCGCGGCGCGCTGGTCGGCGGGATCGCTCTCGGGCTGATGGAAAGCATCGGCGCAGGGTGCTTCGGGACGCAATGGCAGGACGTCATCGCATTCACTGTTCTCGTGGCCGTGCTGATGTTCCGCCCCACGGGCCTCCTCGGCGAAGGCGTGGGGCAGAAAGCGTGAGCGGGCGATGAAGGCCGTTCTCATCTTCGGTGGCTTCGGCGGGTTCGTCGCGCTCATCATCGGCCTCGAGCGGTTCCTCGGGGACCGGCTCCGAACGGTGTACGACCGAAACGAGCGCTGGCTCTTCCCGAGCTCGTTCGGAGTGTTCGTTGTCGCTGCGCTCTCGCTTCCCCTCTTCCTCGGGATCGTTCAGGAGGAGCTCGCCGTCCTCGTCGGTCTCTACGCGCTCCTCGCGCTCGGCCTGAACGTCGTGGTCGGGTTCGCGGGCCTTCTGGACCTCGGCTACGTCGCGTTCTGGGCGATCGGTGCCTACAGCTACGCGGTGCTGACCAACTCGGGACCGATCCATGTTCCCGGCGACCTCAGCATCTGGCAGGTGCTGCCCATCGCGGTGCTCATCGCTCTATTCGCCGGCGTTATCCTCGGCGCGCCCACGTTGCGGCTTCGCGGTGACTATCTCGCGATCGTAACGCTCGGGTTCGGCGAGATCGTCCGCATCCTCGCCGAGAACCTCGAGGGCGTCACACGCGGTGCCAAGGGCATCATCAACATCAAAGCTGCGAGCGTCCCGTTCACCGGCAAACCGTTCGCGGGGGACCCGTCTGCCTATTACGTGCTGACGATCATCTTCCTGGCGTTCATGATCCTCATCGTCCGTCAGCTGAACCGTTCGCGCGTCGGCCGCTACTGGGCGGCGATCCGCGAGGACGAGGAAGCGGCCGAGGCGATGGGCGTGCCGACGCTCAAGTACAAGCTCTGGGCGTTCGCGATCGGTGCGTCGACCTCCGGCTTCGCGGGAGTCGTCTACGCGGCCCGCGTCGCCTATATCTCGCCGGGCGCGTTCCAGTTCATCATCTCGATAACGATCCTCGCGATGGTCGTCCTCGGCGGGCTGGGCAGCATCGCCGGCGCGATGATCGGCGCGGCCGTGATCACCGTCTTCCCCGAAGTGTTGCGCTCGTTGCCCGACTGGGCCCAGGAGTCGCGCTACATGATCTTCGGCGCGGCGCTCGTCCTGATGATGATCTTCCGGCCGCAAGGCCTCATCCCGAGCCGTCGCCGGAGCGCGGAGCTGAAGGGCGAGGTGCGTGAAGCCGTCGCCGTCACCCCGGTGGTCGGCGAAGGAACGACGGACGCCCCGGAGGGACCCTGATGCCGCTCCTCGAGGTCCGGCAGCTCACCAAAAGGTTCGGTGGCTTGACCGCCGTCAAGGACTTCGACTTCGACGTGAGCGAGGGTCAGATCAAAGGACTCATCGGACCCAACGGCGCGGGGAAGACGACGATCTTCAACATGATCACCGGCTTCTATCAGGCGACCTCGGGCACCGTAACGTTCCACGGGAAGAACGTGCTCGGACGGAAACCGCATCAGGTGACGAAGCTCGGCATCGCACGGACGTTCCAGAACATCCGGCTCTTCGCCAACATGACGGCGCTCGAGAACGTGATGGTCGGCGTCGACGCCCGGCACCACATAAGCGTCCCCGGCGCGATCATTCGCATCGGACGCGCGCGGCGGGAGGACAAGGAGACGCCGGGCAAGGCGTACGACTTTCTGCGTGACGTCGGCATCGGCCACCTCTCGAACGAGGTATCGAAGAACCTCTCCTACGGCGATCAGCGCCGCGTCGAGATCGCGCGGGCTCTCGGCACGAAGCCGCAGCTCCTGCTGCTCGACGAGCCGGCTGCCGGCATGAACCCGGCGGAGAAGGCGTCGTTGATGCAGCTGATCCGGCAGATCCGCGAGCGGGGCATCACGATCCTTCTGATCGAGCACGACATGAAGGTCGTGATGGGTATCTGCGAAGAGGTCACCGTGCTCGATTTCGGCGAGAAGATCGCTGAGGGCGTCCCCGAGGTGGTCCAGCGCGACCCGAAGGTGATCGAGGCGTACCTCGGATCCGGCGCCGCCGCGAGTGGGGGAGCGGCTCCCTGATGGCGTTCCTCGAGCTCGACGACGTCCACGTCTACTACGGCACCATCCAGGCCGTGAAGGGGATCTCGCTCACCGTCGGCGAGGGGGAGATCGTCACGCTGATCGGCGGCAACGGCGCCGGCAAGACGACGACACTTAAGACGATCTCCGGCGTACGACGTCCGGCGCCGGGAACGGTGACGTTCAACGGCGAGCGCATCGACAGACTGGCACCGCACGAGATCGTGACGCGGGGCGTCAGTCAGGCGCCCGAGGGACGGCGGATCTTCCCGCGGATGAGCGTGAAGGAGAATCTAGAGATGGGCGCGTACGCGCGGCGCGGCGGTGGCCTAGCCGAGGATTTCGATCGCGTCTTCTCGTTGTTCCCGGTCCTGAAAGAGCGCCTCACGCAGGCCGGCGGAACGCTGTCCGGAGGGGAACAACAGATGCTCGCGATCGGCCGCGCCCGGATGGCGCGGCCGAAGCTGCTGCTCCTCGACGAGCCGTCGATGGGTCTCGCGCCCATGTTCGTCGAGCGGATCTTCTCGATCATCCGCGAGATCAACGGCCAGGGAACGCCGATCTTGCTGGTCGAGCAGAACGCGCAGATGGCGTTGCAGACCGCGCACCGCGGGTACGTCTTGGAATCGGGCGAGATCGTGCTCAACGATGTAGCGTCTGCTTTGCTTGGGAACGACCGGGTGCGGAAGGCGTACCTCGGGGAGAGCTGAGGGGGGACCATGACACGGAACGCTCGCATCACGGCGCTGGTCTGCGTCGTGCTGTGCTTCGCGACCGTCGCGTGCGCGAAGTCGAAAACCACCGTCACGGGATCGAGTCCGACGCCGACGCCGATCCCGACGGCGACGATCGGCGCATGCGTGAACCAAGCGGGCTCGCAAGCTCCGACCGCGCCGACCGGAGCGGACTTCAAGCCGAAACTGAAAGAAGCGGGCGTTCTCAACGTCGGCTCCGACAACGACTACCCGCCGTTCGAGAGCATCCAGCCGGGCAAGAAGGATCCGGAGGGCTTCGACGTCGACATCTACAAGGAGGTCGCGAAGCGTCTCGGCGTGACCGCGAAGTCGACCACCACGAGCTTCGACGGACTCTTCACACAGTCGATCCCGCGCCATCAGTTCGACATCGGCGTGTCGGCAATCACCATCAAGGAGTCCCGGAAGAACACCGTGGACTTCACCGTGCCGTACTTCCAGGCCAACCTGTCGCTGGCGGTCAACGTGGCGAAGACGCCGAACGTAAAGTCGATCGACGACCTCGCAGGCCTCACGATCGGCGTGCAGACCGGCACCACGGGAGCCGACTGCGCGAAGGCCCTCGTCGCGCAGGGCAAAGGCAAGGACGTGAAGGAGTACGACAACACCGGACCGGCGTTCGACGACCTCGTCGCCGGGCGAATCGGCGCGGTCGTCAACGACCAGCCGGCATCCGAAGGGTTCATCGAGCAGAACCGGCCCACGGTCGACGTCGTGCAGGTCCTCGAGACGAATGAGAAGTACGGCTTCGCCGTCGCGAAGGACCGCCCCGATCTGCGGAAGGCGATCAGCGACGCGCTCGTCGCGATGATGAACGACGGGACGTACGCCAAGATCTACAAGGTGTGGTTCAAGACCGACGTGCCGTTCACCGTGCCGATCGCAACCGAATAGACGCTCGGACCTACGAGGGGCCTGCCGACGCGGCGGGCCCCTCTTCATAGGGAGGCCACGTCATGGCGACGACGCAGGCGGAACTCGGCTCTTTCGCCCGGGAAACGGGGCCGCCCAGTGTGTGGGCGGCTGCGGGAGCGACATTAGGCCTGGCGTGCCTCGCCGTCGCCGCGGGAGCGATCGTTCTGGACCTCGCCGATGCCGCCACGTTCGACGCGAGGCCGGTCGGTGCGATTCTCGCCGGCGCGACGGTGATCGCATCGATCGTCGGGCTCTATCAGTCGTCGGTCATCGGACGTCGAGGCCGCTCGCTCGCGACCCTCGGACTGGTCTCGGCGGCGATCGGCGGCGTCGCCGCGTTCGTCCACGGCGCGGTCGTCGCGGGGACGCTGCAGCTCGATGAGTTCGGCCTCGCCTACTTCAACCGGGAGGTTCTCAGCGCGATCTGGAAGGACCTTCTGCGCGCTGCGATCAACACCATCAAGTACGCAACTCTCGGGGAAGGTTTCGGGATCATCCTCGGCCTCATCATCGCGACCTTCGCCGTCTCGAAGCGTCGATGGCTGAGGATCCCCGCAATCGCATATGTGGATGTCATCCGCGGCCTTCCCTTGCTGATGCTCCTTCTCCTGATCTACTTCGGGCCGACCTTTATCGGCATCACGTTGCCGAGCGTGACCGCCGGAATCATCGGACTCACGATCAACTCGTCGGCGTACGTCGCCGAGATATTCCGTGCCGGGATCCAATCGATCGATCGTGGACAGATGGACGCCGCGCGCAGTCTCGGGATGCCTTACCCGACGGCGATGCTCTTCGTCGTTATCCCGCAAGCCGTTCGGCGTGTTATCCCGCCCCTGACGAACGAATTCATCGCCCTGATCAAGGACACGTCACTTCTCCTCATCCTGGGAGCGACCGTCGGCACGCGTGAGCTTCTCACCGCGGCGCGCCAAAGCGCTTCCGCGACGTTCTCGCCGACGCCGTATATGGCCGCGTCCATCATCTATCTCGCGATGACGTTGCCGTTGATCCGAGTCGTGACGTGGCTGGAAAGGCGAGTCACGGGGACACAGGCGCTCCCGATCCGCATCCGGCTGTTGCGCAGGAGCGTGCGGGCAGGATGAGCGACGAACCGATCATCCGCATCCGGGGCCTCGACAAGGCCTTCGGCCACCTCGAGGTCTTAAAAGACGTCAACCTCGACGTCGCGCTGCGCGAGGTCCTCGTCGTGATCGGTCCCTCCGGCTCGGGCAAGAGCACGCTTCTCAAATGCATCAACCGATTGGAGGAGCCGACGTCGGGTCAGATCTTCATCGAAGGCGTCGATACCGGCGATCCGCGTGTCGACATCAACAAAGTTCGCCGCGACGTCGGCATGGTGTTCCAGCAGTTCAATCTCTTCCCGCACAAGACCGCGCGCGGGAACGTCACGCTCGCGCTGGAGAAGGTCCTCCGCATGTCGAAGAAGGACGCCGACGCGGTTGCCGAGCGCGAACTCGCGCACGTCGGCTTGCGACTGAAAGCCGACTCATATCCCGGCCAGCTTTCCGGTGGTCAGCAGCAACGCGTCGCGATCGCACGCGCGCTCGCGATGGCGCCGAAGGTGATGCTCTTCGACGAAGTGACGTCGGCGCTCGACCCGGAGCTCGTGCAAGAGGTTCTCGACGTGATGAAGCGTCTCGCGTCGGAAGGCATGACGATGATCGTCGTGACGCACGAGATGGGATTCGCGCGCGAGGTCGGCGATCGCATGATCTTCATGGACGAAGGGCGCATCGTCGAGGAAGGCGACCCGTCGACGCTTCTTTCGAAGCCGCAACACCCGCGCACGCAAACGTTCATGAGCAAGATCCTGTGACCGGGTTGCGCTGCGGATTTGACACTCCAGTGTTTTTCGCTCCCGCGCGCGATTCCCGAGTTTGACTCTCCCCTCAACCCCTTGATAGCTTCGCGCCCGGTCGTTCGGTCAGAGCGATCATCGATGAGCCCGGAGCACCGAGTAGCGCGACTCGCGTTTGGGGAAGGCGCGAGGCGCCCAAAGGAGGTTCCGGGCTCTTCTGTATCCTCGGTCCGTGCTCCGGGTTCGCGTCGCAACCCCTGACGACATAGGCGTCATGCTCGCGCTCTGGCGAGAACTGGAAGAAGTTCAGGGCCCGCTTCGCTACTTCCCGTCGTCGCCCGACGCCGAAGAGCGCATCATGGGCTCGTTCCGATCGAGCCTCGACGCCGACGACGCCGACGTTCTGATCGTGGAAGACGGCGGCGACCCGGTCGGGATGGCCCTCGTCCACATCGAGAACCCATCGCGCATGAGCGCTGAGCAGGCGGCCGAGCTCAGCCGCGTGGTCGTGACGGCTGGGAAGCGGGGGGCGGCGCCGGGAAAGCGCTGGTCGACGCCGCGGAGGAGTGGGCCCGGCAGCGCGGTATCGGCACCCTCCTGGCCGCGATCTTCGTCGCGAACGAGGACAGCAAGCGCTTCTGGTCAGCGATGGGGTTCGAGACCTGGGTCGAACGGATGATCCGGCCGGTGCGTGACGCCTAAGCGTTCGTCGAAACCGGTACCTGCTCGGTTTCAATCTTCTTGACCGTCGCCGGCACGCCGCGCGTCCCCGTCAGGAACGCCGCCCCGACCGGGATCAGGTAGGCGAGGTAGACGATCACCATCTCCAGCGAGGGTTCCGGGTTCCACCCGAAGAGACCCTTAAGGAATTCCGCGAAGCGGCTCGTGTCGGGGTTGAGCCAGCCGACACCGATCGTCCACACGTGCTCGTGCACGGTGCCGATCAGTCCTGCTTCCTGGAACTCGTGGACGCCCTTCGCGAGCAACCCGGCCGCGAACAGCAGGACCAAGACGCCCGTGGCCGTGAAGAACGTTCGGAGGTTGATCCGGTGGCTTCCCTGATAGATCAGGTAGCCGATGGCGATCGCGATGGCGATGCCGATGAGCCCACCGATCGCCTGTGAGGCGGCCGCTTCCGAGCCGATGGAGCTGGAGAGCAGGAACAGCGCGGTCTCGAGCCCTTCGCGTAGCACCGCGAAGAACGCGATGCCGGCCAGAGCGAGCGTCGACCCCGACGCGAGTGCCGCGTCGATCTTCGCGTGGAGCTCACCCTTGATGTAGCGGGCCTGGCGGCGCATCCAGAAGACCATCCACGTGAGCACGCCGGCCGCGAGGAAGGCGACGACGCCCTCGACGATCGCCTCGCCTTTGCCTTCGAGCTCGCCGACGGCGGCGAAGATGATCGCGCCGGCGCCGACGGCGATCGCGATGGCGGCGAGGGTTCCGTACCAAACGGTCTTGGCGTCGTGGGAGCGGCCGACCTTGCGGAGGTAGGCGAGCACGATCGCGACGATCAACGCCATCTCGAGACCTTCGCGAAGCGTGATCAGGAACGCGCTGCCCATCGAGCTCTCCTTCGTCGGCCGCCGATGTCCGCTCTGCCCGAACGTAAGGCTCCCTTACGTCCTGCGTCAAGACTACCTAACACCGACCTGACACACGTGTCAACTGTGGGGGCCGGGGAGACCCTCCAGGCGCGGCCGTATACTCGCTTCGTGGCCGATGTACACGGGACCGACGACTATCTCGAGGCCGTCTACGAGATGCAGGAAGAGGGCATCGAGGTCGTCCAAGCGCGCATCGCGGAGCGTCTCGGCGTCTCTCGGGCCGCCGTCTCGGAGAAGGTCGGCCGCCTCGTCCGGATGAAGCTGGTCGAGATCGACGACGACCGGCTGGTCGTCCTGACGCCGCACGGCAAGTCCGTCGCCGAGGACGCCGTCCGCCGCCACCGCATGGCCGAGCGGTTCCTCATCGACATCCTGAAGCTTCCATGGCACAAGGCGCACGAGGAGGCGGAGCGTTTCCAAGACGCGATCTCGGAAGAGGTCGAGCAGCGCATCCTCGCGGTCCTCGGTGACGCAGCGACCTGTCCGCACGGCAACCCGATCCCGGGCACGGGCGCCACGATCCCGACCGACCTGATCTCGCTCGACGAGATGACGGCCGGCGACGAGGCCGAGCTGATCCGCCTCACCGAGGACGTCGAGTTGCAGACCGACGTGCTGCGCTACTTCGAAGAGCACGGCTTGATGCCCGGGAACCACGTCCGCGTCGTCGAGGTGTCGCCGGACGGCACGATGACCCTCGAGGTGAACGGCGTGAAGTCCTCGCTCGGGCCGGAGCTTGCCGACAACATGTGGGTCCGCCCGGCCGGCGCGCGACGCGCGAGGGCGCGCCGCTAGACGTGCCGCCTC
>JBASRP010000511.1:0-3325 GCA_049273905.1 Actinomycetota bacterium | reverse complement strand
CACCAGGGCCAGTGCGGCGGCGGCGACCGCGATCTCCCGGGTGCGGGTGATGACCGTCCTCCCCCTAGACGATGTCGAGAACCACTCTAAACGGACACGCGCTCGACCCCTCACGCGGAAACGAGAGGTCGTCGCTACCATCGCGTCATGTCGACGCATCGTCGTCTCGCGGCAGTCCTCGCCGTCGGCGCGTTCCTCATCTCAGCGTGCACCGGAGAGCCGGCTGCCGGTCCGACCCCATCGCCGTCCGCTTCGTCGAGCAGTCCCAGCCCGTCGCCCCGCCCGGTTGTGGCGCGGTTCGACGCCGGCCGCGCGCTGGCGCACGACCGTGTCCTCGCGGTCACCATCGGGTCGCGTGAGGCGGCGTCCCCCGCGTACGTCCGCGCGTCGCGCTACGTCGGCTCTGTGTTCGCGAGCTTCGGGTACGGCGTGACGCAGCAGCGCGTCCCGGTGCCGTCCGGCAAGAGCCAAGGGGTCCCGGTAAACGCCGGTTTCACGCGCAACGTGATCGCCGTCCCGCCCGGCTTCGATCCCCTCGCGCCGCACCTCGTCGTCGGCGCACACCTCGACACCGTGACACCCAGTCCCGGGGGAAACGACAACGGGTCCGGCGTCGCGGTCATGCTCGAGCTGGCCCGGCTCGCGTCGATCGGACGCACCGCGATGCCCGTGGTCTGGATCGCCTTCGGCGGAGAGGAGCGGCGCCGGCCGGGCATGTCAGGAGCGACGTACGGCTCGCGCTACTACCTCGCGCGCCTGAGCGCGGCCGAGAAGAAGGCCATCCACGGGATGATCGCGATCGACATGGTGGGCAACGGACCGCGCGCTCTGATCTGTCATGAGAGGATCACCGGCGACGAGATCATCGACGCGCTGCTGGCATCGGCCCGCAAACTGAAGCTTCCGGCAGCGGAACGCATCGTGCTCGGCACCTTCAGCGACCACGCGCCCTTCGAGCGCGCCGGGTACACCGTGGGCTGGCTGTGGTCCGGCGAGCACGCCACGCTGCACACCCCGCGCGACACGTTCGCGATCGTGCAGAGGTCCTCGCTGGATCGGATCGGGCGGATCACGTGGGACACGCTCGCCACGCTTCGCTTGTAGGCTCCTCGCCATGGCCGGATCGTTCCTGGAACGTGTAACGGCGGCGCGCCGGGGGAGCGCTCGGCCTTGCGCAGACCGCTTCCCGGGCTGCCGGAACACCGCGCGACTTCCACGCGGCACTGGCGCGGGCGGGCCTCTCGCTGATCGCCGAGATCAAGCGCGCATCGCCGTCGGCCGGCGACATCTTGCCCGGAGCGAAGCCGGCGGACCTCGCGCGCGCCTACGAGGCCGGCGGCGCAGCAGCGATCTCCGTTCTCACGGAGCCCGATCATTTCCGCGGGTCGCTGGACGACCTCCGCGACGCGCGCGCCGCGGGTGCGTTACCGGTGCTGCGGAAGGACTTCCTCTGCGACACGCTCCACGTCTGGGAGGCGCGCGGCGCGGGCGCCGACGCGGTTCTCTTGATCGTGGCGGCGCTCACCCAGACGGAGCTTGTGACGCTGCTCGACCTCGCCACCGACCTCGGGATGACCGCACTCGTCGAGGTGCATTCGGCGTCCGAGGTCGAGCGCGCGGTGAGCGCCGGGGCGCGGGTCATCGGGGTCAACACGCGCGACCTCGCGACGCTCGTGGTCGACCCCGCGATGGTCGGCAGGCTGCGGCCGCTGATCCCCGACGGGATCGTCGTCGTGGGGGAGAGCGGCGTGAAGAGCCGGGCCGACGTCCAGGACCTCGAGAGCGTCGGGGTCGATGCGGTGCTCGTCGGCGAGGCGGTCATGCGGGCCCCCGATCCGGCCGCGAAGATACGCGAACTGCTCGGGAACTCCTAGTCGCGTCCCAGGTTTCACGCGGATTTCACACAGCCGTCGAGGTTCCTCCACGCCTCTGCGCGATACCTATCGCACGGATCGCGAAGGAGGATGCGATGGGAACCAGGAGCAAGCTGGCACTCGCGGGAGCGTTCGTGGGCGTCGTCGTGACGGCCGCGACGGCGTTCGGACAGACCGGGTCGAGCTCGCCGGGATCGAGCACCTCGCCGACCGAAAGGCCGCGCGCGCAGAAGCGGGCCGCTCTGGCCGAGAAGCGCGCCGACCGGTGTCGGGCACCGCGTCCGCGCATGACACGGCGCGTCGTTCACAGCGAGACCAAGCTCAAGGTTCCGGACGGGTTCGCGAATGTGACCGTCGACGCCGGTGAGATCACCGCGATCGACCACGGTGACAAGACGGTAACGATCAAGCGCCTCGACGGCGAGAGCGTCTCGGCGACGGCGACCAACGAGACGAAGGTCTGTAAGGACGGCGACGCCGTCGCGTTCGACTCCCTCAAGAAAGGCGACGTCGCGCGACTGGTATCGGTTCGCTCGGAGAAGTTCAACGGCCTCCGGAAGATCGGCGCGGTGACGCCGGGCTCGGCAGAGGGCGAAGCGCCGGCACGACCCGCGCGCGGCGCCTCCGACGACGACACCGCCGATCTGTTCGACGCGGTCGCCTAACGGACGCATGGACGAGGCGGGCCCCCGTTCGCCGGGGGCTCGCCCGCATCCGGGAGACGACATGTCACGGAACGGCGACGGACGTCGCGTAGTATCGGGCGGGATGGCCGCGGGGACGATCCTCCTCGTCGAAGACGAGCAGTCCATCGCCTCACTGGTCGAGCTCTACCTCTCGAACGAGGGGTTCGCGGTCGAGCACATCTCCGACGGCGCCCAGGCGCTCGCCGCCGTCGAGCGGCTCCGACCCGCGCTCGTCATCCTCGACGTGATGCTCCCCGGCATGGACGGCGTCGAGATATGCCGCCGCCTGCGGCGGGAGAGCGAGGATTTGCCGATCATGATGCTCACCGCCCGGGACACGGAGGTCGACCGCGTGCTCGGCCTCGAGCTCGGCGCCGACGACTACGTCACCAAACCGTTCTCGCCGCGCGAGCTCGTCGCGCGCGTGAAGGCCGTGCTGCGGAGGTCCGGCCGGGCCGTCGCCGCCGATGAAGTTCCGGTCGTTCTGAGCGTCGGCGGCGTCGAGATCGATGAAGCGCGTCACGAGGTCCGCACCGCGAGCGGCGATGTAACGCTCACCGCCAAGGAGTTCGACCTTCTCGCGTTCCTCGCGCGGAACCGCGGCATCGTGTTCTCGCGCGACAAGCTTCTCGACCGGGTGTGGGGCTACGAGCGCGCCGTCGACACGCGCACGGTCGACTCGCACGTGAAGTCGCTGCGCCAGAAGCTGGGCGGCGCCGGCTCCGTCGTGAAGACGGTGCGCGGCGTCGGCTACAAGGTGGACGC
>JBASRP010000509.1:0-1594 GCA_049273905.1 Actinomycetota bacterium | reverse complement strand
GGGTCGGCAATGCTTGTCATCACGATGGGGATGGTAGTGGTCGCTTTCTTGGCTTCCAATGCCGACGGTACCCCTGTAGTCACGATCAAATCAACCTTGAGACGAACCAACTCTGCCGCCAGCTCAGGTATGCGCTCAGGTTTTAGCTCGGCAAACCTGTACTCGAAAGCGATATTTTTCCCCTCAATCCAGCCAAGCTTACTCAATTCTTGCAGGAATGCGTCCACCATGACCGCCATACCGGAAGCATTGGTTGGATCCAGGAACCCGATGCGGAAGATTTTTCCCGTCTGCTGCGCTTCGGCGATAGTTGCACCCACAAGCAGGACCACCGCACACAGGATTGATGCAGGCTTGATCACTAAGCACCTCATTTCGGGCGTTATTTATCGCGCCGAACGAAGGGATTTGTCAAATAAGAAGTGGGCGCGGACCTTGAGATTGAACTGATCGACGCTTCAGTTTACGCGAGATGGGATAGATGGAGAATTCAGTTCAATCCTGGCGTTACTTGATTACCTTATCCGCTCTCGCCAGCACATTTAGCGGAATCGTGAGGCCGATCTGCTTGGCGGCTTTGAGATTGATCGCGAACTCGAATTTTTTCGGCTGCTCGACAGGAAGATCGGCGGGCTTGGCGCCTTTCAAAATTTTGTCCACGTAAACAGACGCGCGCCGGGACAAATCGGTAAAGCTCGTCCCATAGCTCATAAGCCCACCGGCCTCGACAAATTCTTGCCTGAAATATATAGCCGGTAGCCGGCTTTTCAGCGCTAGATTTGCAACTTTTGCACGCTGATCATTAAGGACTGGGGAAGCTAGTACGACGAGTGCGTCAACACGCGCCTTGGTAGCGGCGCGGAATGCAGTCTCAATATCCTTGGGACCTAACGCGTCCAGAGGTTGAACTTGAACTCCCAATGCCCCCGCGGCCAGTTCTATTTCCTTTAAGGTTTTTGGATTGGCGGGTTCGTTCGAGTTCCCGAGGATGGCCACACGGGAAAGCTTAGGAATGATCTCTTTCAGCAGTTCCAGTTGTTTTCCGCTCAGCTCCGGCGATAGGGCTGACAATCCAGTAATGTTCCCTCCAGGTCGCGCCAGGCTGGCGATGAAGCCGCTTCCCACGGGATCGCTATCAAATGTCATGACGATGGGAATGGTAACGGTGGCTTGCTTGGCGGCCCGGGTCATTGTCGGACCACTGGTAACAATGACGTCTACCTTGAGGCGAACTGCTTCGGCTACGAGTTCACCCTCGCTTTCGAGCTTCCCTTCTCCAGATCGCCACTCGATGACAATATTTTTCCCCTCAACGTAACCAAGCTCGCGCAGGCCCTGCCGAAACGCCTCGACGCGAGCCACGTTAGCAGAAAGCGGCGCAACGGTTAGATATGCTATCCGGGGGACTTTCCCTGTCTGCTGCGCCTCGGCCATAATTGCAACGGCAAGCAGTACGATTACAAACAGGATTGACAAAACACTAGCTTTCCTCATTGGACACACGGTTCGTTATGTATCACGCGGGTGGCAGTAGAGAAAGGTGAGATTTATGACGGAAGGCGACAGGTACGCGCTGATTGGTACGACCAGATTC
>JBASRP010000508.1:0-5423 GCA_049273905.1 Actinomycetota bacterium | reverse complement strand
TGGTCGGCCAGATAGTCGGACCCCTTGACCGTATCGAACGCGTGCCACTCCCACGAGTCCTCTTCGACGTTCGCCAGTGCCGCGCACATGCCGCCCTGCGCGGCGCCGGTGTGCGAGCGCGTCGGGTAGAGCTTCGAGATCACGGCGGTGCGGACGTGGCGCGACGCTTCGAGCGCCGCGCGCATCCCGGCGCCGCCGGCGCCGACGATCACCGCGTCGTAGGTATGGACCGTCGTCATCGCATCACCCGAGGAACGCCGACTTTCCCTTGGCCGGGTCGAAGGTCAGGATGATCAGCGTCCCGAGCAGAAGCAGCACGAAGGTTACGAGGTACAGCGTGCTCTTCAACGCGACGCGCGCCCCGTCGCGCCGCACGTAGTCCTCGATCACGACCTTCATGCCGTTGGCGCCGTGCAGAAGCCCGAGGAACAGCATCGTCCAGTCCCACGTCTGCCAGAACGGGCTGGACCAGCGGCCCGACACGAACGCGAAGTCCACACGGTCGACGCCTTCGCCGAGGATGTGCACGATCGTGAAATGGCCGAGCACCAGAACGACGAGCACGATCCCCGAGATCCGCATGAAGAACCAGGTCCAGAGCTCGATCCCGCCGGTCGAGGGACGCGTGCGCGTGTAGCTCGAGCGGCGCTCTCCGGGAGCGGCGCCGGGCGGTCGGGTCGTCACGGCCATCGGCTACAGACTCCTGAAGAACCCGCGGCCCATGAAGTACAGCGCCGGGACGGCGAGGATCATGTAGAGGCCGAGGACGACGCCGAACAGCTCCTTGTGCCGGTCGGCAGCCTTCGGGACGAAGTCGATCACGATGATGCGCAAGCCGTTGAGCGCGTGGAAGAGGACCAGCAGCGCCAGCGCGATCTCCATCAGGCGCACGATCGGGTTGTGGTAGACGGACACGACGCGGTTGTAGAGCTCGGGTCCGAACCCGACCAGCGCGGTGTCGACGATGTGCGCGAGGAGGAAGAGGAAGACCGCGACGCCGGTGATGCGGTGGAGCGCCCAGGACCACTGGCCCTGGCCGCCGCGATAGACGGTGCCGACCTTCTGGGGCACCAGTCGCAACTCTTCGTTCCCCCCTGCGAAAACGAGTTCCGTCGCGCAAGAAGCGGTGCACCGGGGGCCGGAGGGCTGTTGCGATGCCCCCGGTCGAACCGGAGCCCCGCTCCCAGCTGGGACTATAGCATTAGCAACATGAGCGAGGACCCGCGGTCGGAGTCGCCGCGCACAACGGGTTCGGGGATCCCGATCGAACCCGTCTACCGGCCGGAGCATGTCCCCGGCTTCGATCCGGCGAGCGAGCTCGGCGAGCCGGGGTCGTTCCCCTTCGTGCGCGGCGTCTACCGCGACATGTATCGCGGCAAGCCGTGGACGATGCGCCAGTATGCAGGGTACGCGACGGCGCACGAGTCCAACGCGCGGTACCGCTACCTCCTCGAGCACGGCCAGACGGGGCTGTCCGTCGCGTTCGACCTGCCGACGCAGATGGGCTACGACTCCGACGATCCGATCGCGATGGCCGAGGTCGGCAAGGTCGGCGTGGCGATCGACTCGCTCGCCGACATGCGGCTGCTTTTCGACGAGATCCCGCTCGACAAGGTCTCGACGTCGATGACGATAAACGCGCCGGCCTCTCTGCTTCTGCTGCTCTACGAGCTTGTGGGGGAGGAGCAGGGCGTCCCGAGCGAGCAGCTCACCGGCACGATCCAGAACGACATCTTGAAGGAGTACGTCGCCCGCGGGACCTACATCTTCCCGCCCGAAGGCTCGATGCGGCTGATCACAGACACCTTCTCCTACTGCGCCGAGAAGCTCCCCCGGTTCAACACGATCTCGATCTCGGGCTACCACATGGCCGAGAAGGGCGCGACGGCCGTGCAGGAGGTCGCCTTCACTCTCGCCGACGCGATCGCGTACGTCGACGCGGGCTTGAAAGCCGGGCTCGACATCGACCGGTTCGCGCCTCGTCTCTCGTTCTTCTTCGTCGCCCGGGAGACGCTGTTCGAGGAGGTCGCGAAGTTCCGCGCGGCCCGCGCGCTCTGGGCAGCGATCACCAAAGACCGCTTCGGCGCGAAGGACGCGAAGTCGCAGATGTTGCGCTTCCACACCCAGACGGCTGGGGTGCAGCTAACCGCCCAGCAGCCGGAGAACAACATCATCCGCGTCGCGATCCAGTCGCTCGCTGCTGTGCTCGGCGGGACGCAGTCGCTGCACGCGAACTCCTACGACGAAGCGCTGGCGCTTCCGACGGAGAAAGCGGCCAAGATCGCGCTGCGGACCCAGCAGATCCTGGCGTACGAGTCCGGCGTCGACGCGACGGTCGATCCGCTGGCCGGCTCCTGGTACGTGGAGTCGCTGACGCGCGAGATCATCCGCCGCTCCGAGGAATACATCCGCGAGATCGACGATCGCGGCGGCGCGGTCAGCTGCATCGAGTACATGCAGGACGAGATCGAGCAAGCTGCGTTCGCCGAAGCGCAAGAGATCGAGGCGCAGCGCCGGATCGTGGTCGGCGTCAACCGGTATCAGGAACCCGAGACCGAGCACGTCGAGATCCTCCGCGTCGACGAAGCTCTGCAGCAGGAGCAGGTCGCGCGTCTCACCGAGGTCCGCGCCGGGCGCGATCAGGCGGCGGTGAAAGAAGCGCTCGAAGACGTGCGCGCCGCCGCGAAGGGGACCGACAACCTTCTCACGCCGATGCGCGAGGCTTTGAAGCGGATGGCGACCGTCGGTGAGGTCTGCAACGTGTTGCGCGACGTCTTCGGGGTCTACCGGCCCAAGAGATAGTCGTGAAGATCCTCATCATCGGTGGAGGCCCGGCCGGGTACGAGGCCGCGCTCGTCGCGGCCGAGCTCGGTGCCGACGTCACGGTCGTCGACCGCTCCGGTCTCGGTGGCGCGTGCGTCCTGTACGACTGCGTGCCGTCGAAGACGCTCTGCACCACGGCCGAGGCCGTCACGTGGATGGAAGCGGCGTCGACGCTGGGCTTGGCGCCGCCCGATGAGCCGCCGCCGCTGAAGGTGAACCTCGCCACCGTCTTCGCCCGCATCGTGTGGCTCGCCGAGGCGCAGTCGCGCGACATCGAGAAGAAGCTCGCCGCGGCGAACGTCCGCGTCCTGCACGCCACGGCGCGGTTCGAGGGTCCCCGATCGATCGCGGTCGAGACGAACGGTGACACGGAACGCCTCGAGCCGGACGTCGTCCTGATCGCGACCGGTTCCGCGCCGCGCGAACTCGACGCCGCGAAGCCCGACGGCGTCCGGATCCTCAACGCGCGGCAGGTCTACGACCTGACCGAGGTCCCCGAGCATCTCCTGGTCGTCGGCTCCGGCGCCACCGGCGCCGAGTTCGCGCACGCGTTCAACCGGCTCGGCTCGCAAGTCACGCTGGTCTGTTCGCGCGACCGGGTGCTCCCCGGCGAGGACGTCGACGCCGCGCTCGTTCTGGAAGAGGTCTTCGCGCGGCGCGGGATGCGCATCCTCAAGAACGCGCGCGCGGCCGGCGCCCGCGCCACGCAGGACGGCGTCGAGGTATCGCTCGTCTCCGGCGAAACGATCGCGGGCACCCGCGCGCTGTTCACGGTCGGCCAGGTTCCGAACTCGGCGGACCTCGGCCTCGACGCCGCCGGCGTCACCGTTTCCGACGCCGGAGCGATCGTCACCGACGGCGTGAGCCGCACCAACGTCCCCACGATCTACGCCGCAGGCGACGTCACCGGTCACATGATGCTCGCCAGCACCGCCGCGATGCAGGGCCGCATCGCGATGTGGCACGCACTCGGACAAGCGGTCTCGCCGATGCACTGGGAGGAGGTCGCCGCCACCGTGTTCACCGACCCGGAGATCGCGACGGTCGGCCTCTCCGAAACGGAGTGTTCGGAGAAGGGCCTCTCCGTCGACGTGCGCAAACTGCCGTTCGCGACGAACGCGCGCGCGAAGATGGTCGGCCTCGAAGACGGGTTCGTGAAGGTCATCGCGTTGCGCACGACGCACGTCGTTCTCGGCGGTACGGTCGTAGCGCCGCACGCGTCGGACCTCATCCTCCCGCTGTCGCTCGCCGTGCACGCCCGGCTCGGCGTCGAACCGCTGGCCCAGGCGTTCTCGATCTATCCCTCATTCGGCGGCAGCATCCAGGAGGCCGCGCGTCAGCTGATGCGCGGGTGAGGCCGTGATCGCGCTCCGCGCCCTCTCCGTCGTCGCCGGCATCTTCATCATCCTGTCCGTATTGATGTCCGCCGTGCGGACCGTCATCGTCCCACGAGCGGTGCCGGTTCGGCTCGGACGCCGCGTGTTCCGGACGATGCGCTGGGTGTTCGAGCTGCGAGTGGGTCGCGACGCTTCGTACACGCGACGCGACCGGATCTTCGCACTGTACGCGCCGACCACGTTACTCGTGCTTCTGGTGGTGTGGGTGCTGCTGGAGTTCGCCGGCTACACGCTCGTCTATCTCGGACTCAACGTGACCCCGCTGAGTCATGCGGTGACCGTCAGCGGCTCGGCGCTGCTGACGCTCGGCCTCGTCCATCCTGAAGCGTTGGGGCCGACGATCGTCTCGTTCACAGAGGCGGCCGCCGGGTTGATCCTGCTGGCACTGCTGATCTCGTATCTGCCGACCCTGTACGGGGTGTTCTCGCGGCGCGAGGCCGCAGTGACCAGCCTCGAGTCGCGGGCCGGCGCGCCCCCATCCGCCGTCGAGTTCCTGGAGCGGCTATGGCGCATCGAGTTCTTCGACCACCTCACCGACGTGTGGACGCGTTGGGAGGACTGGTTCGTCGAGATCGCGGAGACCCACACGTCGTTCGCCGTGATGTCGTTCTTCCGGTCGCCGGAGCCCGACCATTCGTGGGTGACCGCCGCGGGCACGGTGCTGGACACCGCCGCCCTCTCGGTGTCGCTGATCGACCGGCCGCGAGATCCGCGCGCGGAACTGACGATCCGCGCCGGGTACCTCGCCTTGCGCAGGATCGCTGCGTTCTTCCGGATCGGATACAACCCCGACCCCCGCCCCGACGATCCCATCTCGATCGCTCGCGCGGAGTTCGACGCGGTCGCCGAACGTCTCGCGGCGGCCGGGGTCCCACTGAAGCGCGACCGTGACCAGGCGTGGCGAGACTTCGCCGGCTGGCGGGTGAACTACGACACCGTGTTGCTCGAGCTGGCTGCGCTCACCCAAGCGCCGCCCAGCCCGTGGACGTCGGATCGCTCTGCCGTTGTGACCGAGCACGGGCGGCGCCGCATGGAGCGTCACACCGCGACGGGCGCTACGGTGACATCAGGCCCGTCGCCGGCGCCGGAGGGCGACCGTTAAAAGAGCGACGCAGGCCATCGCGATCCCGGCGATCATCGCCCACCCGAGACCTCCCGGCCCGCGGTCGGGTCGAGCCGCGAGCCGTCGCGGGGCGGCTGGGC
>JBASRP010000500.1:0-16578 GCA_049273905.1 Actinomycetota bacterium | reverse complement strand
CCGCACGCCGTCGTCCTGCCGGCAGACGCGAGAGCGGACGACGTCCTCGCCGCGCTCGCGGGCGCGGAAGCGCCGCCCGGCACGGCAGACGAGGGCACCCGCCCGCAGGAAAGCCGGGAGGGGATCGCGCTATTACGCTCCCTCACCAAGCAGGAGCTCGTCGTTCTGCGGATGCTCGCCGAAGGTTTGACGCTCCGCGAGATCGCCACGCGACGCGGCGTCAGTCAGAACACGGTGCGCACGCACATCCAGAATCTCTACGGGAAGCTCGGCTGTCACAACCGCGTTGAGGTCGTCCACTTCGCGAACCGTCACGGCGTCGTCGGTTACCGCGGGGCGTCCGACGGCCGAACGACGACTCGTTAGCACTCGCGCCTTTCGTCGCGACCTTCCGCTTCGCGCGCCTCGGACGTCTTTGCCGCACCGATTCCCCTAAAGACGACCACGCTGCGTGACGAGGCTACACGTGAGGCTCCATCGCGAGCCCGAGAGGGAGAGCGGCGACGCCGCTCGCGACTTCTGGGGGATCCATGTTCCTTCTCAAGCGTCTGGTTTCGCTCGCCGTCGCGCTCGCGGCGATCGCGCTCGCGCTTCCGTATCTCAACTCCACCGTGCCCGTCTCGACCACGGTCGCCATCCGCGGCGTCTACGGCAAGGACAACTCAGCCGACGGTCTCAGCACGATCAAGTCAACGGGCTTCAACACGGTGATCGCGGGCGCGACCAAGTCCGAGCTCGACAAGCTCCAGGCGAAAGGCATGAAGGGGCTCGTCTGGTTGTGGGGATACTCGAACAGCACCTGCACCTGGAACGCGTCGGACGACAAGGTCCGTCAGTACGTGTCCGCGATCGCCGGCCATCCCGCGATCGCCGCCTACCAGATCGACGACGAGCCGAACACGGCGCGCACGCATGGCTGCCCGCAGGTGGTCGAGCAGGTTCGTGCGCGGACGCAGCTGCTGCACTCGCTCGATCCGTCCAAGCCCACGTACGTCGTGGTGTCCACCTGGGATGGGGTCGAGAAGTACCCCTATCAGCACTTCGTGGGGACGGCCGACATCTTGGGTCTCGACGTCTACCCGTACGCGATCACGGGCATCCATCTCTCGATGATCACGAGCGCGATCGCCGAAGCCGACAAGGACGGCGTCACACGCTACTGGGCCATCCTCCAGGACTTCGACGACGGCTATTACCGTCTGCCGAGTGCTGCAGAGGTGCAAGCGCAGTTCGATCGGTGGCTCCCGAGCCGCATGGAGGGCTACTTCGTCTATCACTGGGGCTTGGCCGATCTCGACACTCGCCCCGACCACCTTGCGGTCTACACCGCGATGAACGCTCTGCTGTCGGGGGGCTCGACTCCGGTGCCGCCGCCCAGCTCGCCGACACCGAGTCCGGCGCCGACACCGGCGCCGACACCGACGCAAAGCGTCGCGCCGCCGAAGGACACGACGCCGCCGTCGGCGCCGGGGAACCTGAGCGCCGCGTGGGCCAAGGTGCGCGTGAAACTCACCTGGAGTGCGTCCTCGGACAACGTGGGCGTGGTCGCGTACCGCGTGTACCGTGACGGGTCGCTCCTCCGCACGACGACCAGGACGGCGATGCAGGACAAGCCGTTGCCCAACGCTCAACACGTCTACAAGGTCGTCGCCCTCGACGCGGCGGGGAACGTCTCTGCAGCCTCCGAAACGGTTCTCGCGCCGATCAGCGGTACGACGCGGAGTGCGTCGACGCCGACCTCGCGGAGAACCAGCCGCTAGCTCGCGAGGCTATCGGCCGCGCGCTCCTGGCGGAGCCCGAGTCCGATCACGAGCGCGAACAACAGCCACTGGTGGCGGAAATGCAGCGTCTCGAGCGTGATCGCCGTCAGTAACACCGCGATCATCGCGCCGGCGAACGCCGGCGGTCTCCACCCGCGCCGTCGCAGGCCGTCGTCGATCGCGACGCGCATCGCCCACGCTGCAGCCGCCCCGAACAGCAAGAGGACCCCGACCCCGCCGACGATCCCGCGTTCGAGGAACCCGGCGACGTAATCGTTGTGGAGCTCGCCACCGATGGGCGCCCGCTGAGCGGCGAGGGCATTGTCCGTCGAGGAGGGGCCGATACCAATCAGCAGGCTGCCGCCGAAGAACTGCAGCGCTTCGCGCCATCGTTGCGTACGGCCGCTGAAGCTCGCATCGCTGCGGCCGAAAGATCCCTCGAACGCACTGCCTTTCGTCCCGATCGTCTCGAGTGCGCTCGACGGGTCGCGTTCGAAATCCGGCGGCAACGCGGCGACCCCGATGACGGCGATCGCGAGAACGAGGATCGTCGCGGCGGCCGCCGCTTGGCGACGCGAGACGAAACTGACTGCGGCCGTGGCGATGACACCGGCGACGAGCGCGATGAGAGCCGTGATCGATTGCGTTTCGTAGATGCCGAAGACGATCGGGACGGTCAGGATTGCCTTTCCGAACAGACGCCGCGGCCACGGGGCCGCCCAGACGACGAAGAGGCCGATGACCAGGAAGTACCCGTTGAGGTTCTCGTCGAAGAGCGTGCCGGACACCCGGCAGAACGGCGTGGCGGTCGCGTGGCCGAAGACGACCGGGATGTTCCCCGGACAACGCGAAGCGACGATCCACGTGAAGATCCCGGCGCCCGTCGCGACGAGGGCCCACACCACCGCCACGCGACGGACGAACTTCTCCGGGGCTTGCGCGATCAGGTTCACCGTGAGCAAGAAGAAGGAGAACAGGTAGAGGTCCTGCAGCAGCGCGCTAATGGACTCACGCGGCACGATCGACTGCGTCACCGCAACGGTCCCGCCCAGAAGTGAGAGGGTGAAGCCGGCGGACAACGGGAGCCGAATTCGCAAGCGCGAGCGCCAGAAAGACACCGCCGCCAGGAGCAAGAAGACGACGATCGACGCGTCCGACGGCGTCAGGTTGTACTGGTAGCGAGGAACCTGGATCGCCAGACCGACGACGGCGAGGATGGCGAACGGGGTCAGAACCCGTAGCTGACGGCCGGACAGCGCCGACCGCCGGCGCGTCGTGAGCTCGCGCCTGTCCTGTGTCCGCTTGTCGACGACGGTGGACGTCACGTTGCAGCCATTATCCCGGCGTGTGAGGTGCGAAGGGCAAGTATCGCCGTTCGCTTATCCCCGCTTCCTCCACCTTCTGGGTCCATCGTCATCCGGCTGCGGTGGCGCGGCCGAGGAGATCCTCGTAGAGCCGGACGTGCGCGGCGATCATCCGATCCTCGGAATAGGCCTGCGAGATCGCGGACCGCGCGGCGCTCCCCATCCGCCGGAGCAGGTCGGGATCGCGAGCCAGGGTGATCAGGCCTTCGGCGAGGGCTCGCGTATCGCCGGGAGAGACGACGAAGCCGTTCTCGCCGTGTCGAAGAACCTCGGTCACGCCGCCGACGTTGGTGGAGACCGCCGGGATCCCGCGCGCCAGTGCCTCCAGGACGGAACGAGGGAGCCCTTCCCACGCCGAGGCGAGGAGGAAGACGTCGATCGCCTCGTACAGTTCCTCGACGTTCGAGAGGTGTCCGAGGATCCGGATCCGCGCGTCGTCGGCCGCGGAGTCTCTCGTCGGGCCGAGCAACGGGCCGTCGCCGGCCAACAGGAAGGTGGCCTCGGGAACCTGCTCGAGCACGGCGCGGGCCGTGCGGACGATCAGGTCCGGACGCTTCTGCGGGAAATGGCGACCGACCCACCCCACGACGAAGGAGTCCTCGGGAACCCCGAGCTTCGTGCGGACGGCACGTCGTTGCGGAGACCACGTCGCCGGGATCTGGACGCCGCTCGGGATGACGGTGATCTTGTCGCGCGGCGCGATGTGGAGGCGTTCGAGCTCGTCTGCGGTGGAGCGACTGACGGCGACGACGCGATGGCACGCCTTCGTCGCGACGCGTTCGGCGATGCGTAAAACGTTGTATTGAACCGAGCCCATGTCGGGGTTGATGGGGAGCCCGTGACTCGTGTGCACGATCGCGCGGACACGATTCCGGACCGCAGCCAGCCGGCCGAGGACGCCCGCCTTCGAAGAATGGGTGTGCACGACGTCGTAGTTGCCGGCGGCGATGAGGCGGCGGATCTCGCCGTACGCGCGCAGATCGGTCCCCGGCCTCAGCTCACGGCGCAGGTGCGGCAGGACGCGGGCCTCGTGCTCCAACCCCGCATCGCCCGCCGGGCCGGGACCGGTTGCAACGTCGACCTCGAAGCCGTGTTGAGGGAGTCCGTCCGCGAGCGCGGTGACGGTGTCCTGCGCTCCGCCGGGGCTGGCGTGTGTGATGAGGAGCAAGACTCTCGGCATACGGAGTCGGTTTCTAGAGATCGCCTCGCGGTTTCCCGTCCGGCTCCTCGTTCGTGCGGTTGCTTTCGGAGACCATCCTCCGCAGTCCTTCTTCGAGCGAGATCCTCGGTGTCCAGCCGAACGCCCGCTGCGCGAGGGAGACGTCGGCGGCGGTGTCGCGGACGTCACCGCGCTGGGCGGAGCGCCGCTCGATCGACATCGGGCCCGCCAGCGACTCGACGACCTTGACGGCTTGGTTGAGGGACGTCCGCGTCCCTCCACCGATGTTGGCCACCCCGTCCCATCCCGACGCCGCGCATTGCCGGAACGCGCGTGCAACATCCTCGACGAACGTGAAATCGCGCGTCTGTTCGCCGTCCCCGTACATCTCGAAGACCGCACCGCGCGCCGCGGCGTCCACCAGTCGTGCGAAGGCCATGTCGGGACGCTGCCGCGGCCCGTACACCGTGAAGAGCCGCAGGGATGCGATCGACAGACCGGAGCTGCGCAGGTACGCGTGGCACAGGTGTTCTCCGGCGAGCTTCGTGACGCCGTACGGCGAGACGGGACGCGGGAGCAGACCCTCCGACGACGGCAAGGTCTCCGCGTCGCCGTAGACGGACGAGCTCGACGCGTAGACGGTTCGTCTCACGCTGCTCCTCGCGCAGCTCTCCAGCACGCGCTGCGTCGCGAGCACGTTGTGGCGCACGTACGAATCGAAGTCGCGGCCCCAGGACGCTCGAACCCCGGGTTGGGCGGCGAGGTGGTAGACGATCTCCACGCCCTCGAGGTGAGGATCGAGGTCGTCGCTCGAGAGGTCCGACGGGACGAAGCGGAACCGGTCGCCGCCGCCGATCGCGGCCAAGTTCCGCTCCTTGAATGCGCGTGGATAGTACGGCGTGAAGCAATCGACGCCGACGACGTCGTCCCCCTCGGCGAGGAGATGTGCGCAGAGATGCGACCCGACGAAGCCGGCCGCGCCGGTGACGAGGACCCTACTTATGGGCTTCTTCCTTGGCCTTCTGCGCTTCGGCGACGACCTTGTCCTGGACGTTCGACGGCGCTTCTTCGTAGTGCGAGAAGGTCGCTTTGAACGTAGCGCGGCCGCCGGTCTTGGATCGGAGGTCGATCGAGTAGCGCAGGATCTCGCCTTGCGGAACCTTGGCCTTGATGTGCGTCCAGCCGCGCCCCACGGGTTCCGATCCCTCGATGCGTGCGCGCTTGGAGGAGAGGTCGCCCATGATGTCGCCCACGGCGTCGTCGGGAACCATCACGGCGAGGTCCATGATCGGCTCGAGCAGGATGATGTGCGCCTCGCGCGCCGCGTCCTTGAACGCTAGGCCGCCGGCGAGCTGGAACGCGATGTCCGACGAGTCGACGGTGTGGAACTTGCCGTCGTAGAGCTTGGCCTTCACGTCGACCATCGGGTAACCGGCGAGGACGCCGTCCTCGATCGTTTTGCGGACGCCCTTCTCGACCGAGGGGATGAACTGGCCGGGGATCGCGCCGCCGACGATCGCGTTCTGGAACTCGAAGCCGCCGCCGCGGGGGAGCGGCGACAGCTCCAGCCAGCACACCGCGTACTGGCCGCGCCCGCCGGACTGCTTCACGTGCCGTCCCTGGGCGCTGGCCGTCTTCTTGACCGTCTCGCGGTAGGCGACGCGCGGCGGGGCCGTGTTCACCTCGACGTGATGCCGGGCGAGACGCTGCACGATCACGTCGAGGTGCGCCTCGCCCATCCCTTTGATGAGCGTCTGGTGCGTCTCCGCGTTGCGCTCGTGGTGGAAGGTCGGGTCCTCTTCGGCGAGCTTGTGCAGAGCGGTCGAGAGCTTGTCCTCATCGCCCTTCGTCTTCGGCTCGATCGCGAGCGCGAGCAGCGGGTCGGGGAACTCGATGCCGGGGAGGACGATCGGCGCCTGGCGCGTGCACAACGTGTCGCCCGTGACCGTGTGCGCGAGCTTGGCGATCGCAGCGATGTCGCCGGCCGGCACCTCCGAGATGGGCTCCTGCGTCTTGCCGCGCATCGTGAAGACCTGGCCGACACGTTCCTCCTGGTTCTGCGTCGCGTTGAACACGGTCTGGTCGGGCCGGAACGTTCCCGACACGACGCGGAAGAACGTCAGTTTGCCGACGTACGGGTCCGACAGCGTCTTGAAGACGAGCGCGGCGAGCGGGCCGCTGGGGTCTTGCGACAGCTCGACCTCGTCCTCGCCGCGCATCCCGATCGTCGGCGCGCGCTCGGCGGGCGAGGGGATCTCGTCGACGATGAACTCGGCCAGGAGGTCGACGCCGATGCCTTTCGTCGCGCTGCCGCACAGGACGGGAACGTTCGCGCCCGCCGTGACGCCCTTCTCAAGGGCCGCCTGGAGCTCCTTCGGCTCGATCTCGCCGCCTTCGAGGTACCGCTCCATCAACGCGTCGTCGACCTCGACGATCGACTCGACGAGCTTCTCGTGCAGGGCCGCTTCGTCCGACGACAGCGCCTCGGGGACGGGACCTTCCTTCCGGTCGCCGTTGTAGGTGTACGCGCGCTCGGCGAGGAGGTCGGCGACACCTTCGAACGTCTGCTCCTCACCGATCGGGAGGTGGTACGGCGCGACCCTCTTGCCGAAGACTTCGATCAATTCATCGATCGTTCGCTGGAAGGAGGCACGCTCGCGGTCGAGCTTGTTGATGAAGATGGCACGCGGCAGCTTGAGGTGCTCGCAGATGTCCCACGCGACCCGCGCCTGAACCTCGACGCCCTCGACCGCCGAGACCACGATGATCGCGGCGTCGGCCGCGCGCAGCGCCGCCTCGGCGTCGCCGACGAAGTCGGCGTACCCCGGTGCGTCGATGAGGTTGATCTTGTGCTCTTTCCATTCGAGCGGAGCGAGCGCCAGCGAGATCGAGATGCCCTTCGCGATCTCGTCGGGGTCGAAGTCCGAGACGGTGTTTCCGTCCTCGACACGTCCGGTCCGATTGATGGCGCCGGCAGCGAACAGAAGCGCCTCGGTGAGGGAGGTCTTCCCGGCTCCGCCGTGTCCGACGATGGCGACGTTGCGGATCTTTTCGATCGGATAGGTCTTCATTCTTGGCAGACCTCCGGCAAGGCTTCGATTCCACCCACCCACCCGGTTGAGGCGTGGAAGAGGCGCCATTATAGCCACGCCGTCCGGAGCAACGACCGGCCGGACCTGCCCCTGACCTCGGGATATGCGGGGCTGCGCGGTTAAGCTACGCGCGCGATGCTTTCGAACGCGCGGCAGGCGGTCGGGCGCGCCCTCGAACCCCTGGCGCGGGCGATGATCGCCGCGCGGATCAGCGCCAACGCCGTCACGATGCTCGGGCTGGCCGGAACGATCGCGGCGGCTGTCTTCGTCGCGAGGGGTGACTTCGGGATCGGTGCCGCGTTCTTCGTCCCGTCGGCCTTCCTCGACCTGTTCGACGGCATGATCGCGCGCAAGATGGGGACGGCCAGCCGGTGGGGAGCGTTCATCGACTCGCTGTCCGACCGCGTGGGTGAAGGAGCTCTGTTGATCGCGTTCGCGTACCGGTTCCGCGATCAATCGCCCCGGGTGTCACTCGTCGCGCTGTCGGCGCTCGTTTTTTCGTACATGGTCTCGTACGTGAAGGCGCGCGGAGAGAGTCTCGGCTACACGGTCGAGGGCGGCCTCGGCGAGCGGCCGGAACGCGCGATCCTGTACGGCGCCGCGCTTCTGATCGTGGGCGCGGCCGAGCCGATGATGTGGGCGCTGGCGGCGGTCGCGGCGTGGACCGTCTTGCAGCGGTTCGTCATGGTGCGGCGCCAGGCCGTCGCGGACCGCGCCGCTCCGTCCGTCTGAGGACATGGCGAAACAAGGAAGAGTCCGGACGGCCCTCACCGGCATCGGTTATCTCATCGCCTGGCGCTTGACGCGCGCATTGCCCGAGCGGTTCATCCGGCGCGTGTTCGACTGGCTGTCGCTGCGGTCGTGGCGGAAGAACGAGAGGCGGCGCGCCATCGTGCGCGAGAACCTCCGCCCGGTCGCCGGCGAGAACCTCGACGAGGTCGTGCGCGAGGCGTTCCTGATGTACGGGCGGTACTGGATGGAGACGTTCCGGATGGAAGACTTCTCCCGCGAGGACCTGGCGGAGCGTTTCACGGGCGAGAACCTCGAACTGCTCGACGAGATCCACAAGCGCGGGCGCGGCGGCGTGCTGGCGACGCTGCACATCGGCAACTGGGACGCCGGCGGGCGCTGGGTCGCCGAGAGGTGGCCGTTGACCGCCGTCGTCGAGGTGCTGCGGCCGAAGATGCTCTTCGATCGCTTCGTGGACCACCGGCGCTCGCTCGGGATGACGATCATCCCGCTCGTGCGAGGCGGAGACGCGACGGCGCAATGCCTGGAGCGCATCAAGGCCGGCGATTACGTCGCGCTCGTCTCCGATCGCGATCTCTCCGGAGCGGGCGTCCCGGTGACGATGTTCGGCCGCTCCACTAAGATGCCGGCCGGGCCGGCCGTCCTCGCGCTGCGCGCCGGCGTTCCTTTGATCCCCGCGTGCATCTTTCAACACCCCGAGGGTGGGCGGTGGCACGCCTTGGTGATGGACCCGATCGACGACGACGTGACCGGCGAGACGCGCGAGAACGTGGCACTCCTTACGCAGCGGGTCGCGAACGCTTTCGAGCGCATGATCGCGCGGGAGCCCGCGCAGTGGCATGCGTGGCAGCGGATGTGGCTCGACGAAACGTCGGAGAGCGGTCGACCGGCCGGGGCCACGGGACTCACCGCACCGTGAAGATCCTGATCGTCTGCCCCTACTCGTGGTCGACGCCGGGTGGGGTCGGCGCGCACGTCGCGAACCTCTCCTCGGCGCTGCGCCGGCGCGGTCACGAGGTTCGCGTGCTCGCGCCCGCAGAAGGCGAGGTCGAGCCCGGCGTGCTCTCGGTCGGTCGCAGTTTCCCCATCCCGTACAACGGGTCGGTCGCGCGTCTCGCGTTCGGGCCGCGGGTCGCGGGCCGGATCCGCGTCGCACTGCGACGCTCGCGCCCCGACGTCGTGCACGTACACGAGCCCTTCGCGCCGAGCGTCGGCTTGCTGACGCTGCTCAACACGCGGAAGCCCGTCGTGGCGACGTTCCACGCCGCGATCGCGCGGTCGCGTGCGTACCGCGTGGCGGCGCCGGCGCTACGTCCGCTCTACCGGCGGCTGGCCGCGCGCATCGCCGTGTCGGAGGAAGCGCGGCGGACCGTGGGCGCTTTCTTCGGAGACGGGCTCCGGGTCATCCCCAACGGGGTCGACTGGTCGCGCTACTCGGATCTGCCCGCTCCGCAGGGCTCGCTGATCCTCTTCATCGGCCGGATGGAGAAGCGGAAAGGCGCCGCGGTCCTCGTGGAAGCGTTCACGCGTCTCCACGAGCGCGTCCCGTCGGCCGAGCTGCTCCTCGTGGGCGAAGGGCCGGAGCGGCGGGCCGTCGAAGAGGCGGTCCCCGAGGCGCTCCGCGACGCCGTGATGTTCGCCGGCCGCGTCGAGCAGGCGGAGCTCGCCGAGGTCTTCAAACGATCCGCCGTCCTGTGCGCGCCGTCGCTCGGCGGCGAGAGCTTCGGCATCGTTCTCCTCGAAGCGATGTCGGCCGGACGACCCGTCGTCGCGTCCGCGATCCCCGGGTACGCTGCCGTCGTCCGCCACGGCGTCGATGGGATCCTCGTGCCGCCGGGCGACCCCGATGGGCTGGCGTCGGCTCTCCAGGAGGTTCTCGCCGATCCCGACCGCGGGCGCGTAATGGGGGAAGCAGGGCGCGAACGCGCGCAGCGGTACGACTGGCCGACGGTGGCCGCGGAGGTCGAAGAGGTCTACAAGGAAGCGGTGGACGCCGCCCCGCGCCGGCGCCGTCGGAAAGTGCGTTGACGCCCCCAGGCGCCGACCCTACGATGACCTCCGAATGATCGCTGTATGGATCATCCTCGGGGTCGTGGTGCTCCTGCTCCTGTGGGGCGTCGCCACTTACAACCGCCTCGTCCGCTACCGGAACCAGATCGACAACGCCTGGTCCCAGATCGACGTCCAGCTGCGGCGGCGGTACGACCTGATCCCGAACCTCGTCAACACCGTCAAGGGATACGCCGCGCACGAGAAGCAGATCTTCGAGAACGTCGCGGCGGCCCGCTCTGCCGGAGTCAACGCGAAGACGATCGGGGAGCAGGCCCAAGCCGAGAACCAGATCACACAGGCCCTGCGGCAGCTGTTCGCCGTGGTGGAGAACTACCCGGACCTGAAGGCGAACCAGAACTTCCTCGCTCTCCAGGAAGAGCTGACCGGAACCGAGGGGCGCATCGCCTTCGCGCGGCAGTTCTACAACGACCAGGTGCTGGTCTATAACAACGTGATCCAGCAGTTCCCGTCGAGCATCATCGCGGGGATGGGCAACTTCAAGCTGCGGGAGTTCTTCGAGATCGAGGAAGCCGCGGCCGGGCCCGTCCAGGTCCAGTTCTAGAAGAGGTCGCCCAAGCGATATTTCAGAGCGGACCCGCGCGCGCCGATTTTCTCTGTATGGATCCCTGTCGCGTCTGCGGCGCACGCCTGTTCGACGGCGCGACCTTCTGCGCGCGGTGCCACGCTCCCGTCAACGCGAGCGATGCGGAGGTCTCAGAGCTCATGCGAGAGGTCGACGCTGCCGGCGGGCGATGGCAGGAACCGGCGACGCCGGCCCCGCGCTGGCAGCCCGACGCGCGTCACACGGCACCACCGCCGCCTTTGATCGAGTCGCGCACGCGCAAGAGCGTGCTCACGTTCGGGCTCGGCGGACGGATCGCGATAACGGTGGCCGTCGTTGCCGTCGTCCTCTGGGCGTTCCTGCTCTCTCCCTCTCCCGCATCAGGACTCGTTCTCATCGTGCCGTCGGCGTGGGTTCTCAAAGACACCTGGAAGAAGGCGCGGATTCGGATACGGTAGGGCCCGCACATGTGGGACCTCTATCGCAAGAACACGCGTCGCTCCTGGCTGCTCATCGCGGGGTTCGTCCTCGTTGTGCTCGCGCTTGGCTACGTGATCGGTCGGGCTTTCGAGTTCGGTCCGGCCGGCCTCGTCGTCGCCGCGGTCGTCGCTACCTTCATGACGTGGCTCTCGTACCGCAAGGGTGACAAGGTCGTCCTCGCCGTCAGCCGCGCGCGCGAGGTCACGCACGATCAAGAACCGAGGCTCCATAACCTCGTCGAGGGCCTCTGCATCGCGGCCGGCCTCCCGAAGCCGAAGATCTACGTCGTCGAGGATCAGGCGCCGAACGCGTTCGCGACCGGTCGCGACCCGCAGCATTCGTCGATCGCTGTGACGCGCGGTCTGCTCGAGAAGATGAACCGCGTCGAGCTCGAGGGTGTGATCGGGCACGAGCTCGCGCACGTGAAGAACCGCGACACACTCGTGATGGCGATCGCCGCGACGTTGCTCGGCATCGTCGTTCTCGTCAGCGACTGGACCCTGCGCGCGATGTTCTGGGGGTTCGGCGGGCGGCGGAGAGGCGGGGGAGACCGCGGCGGAGAGGCGGGCGCCGCGATCTTCGCCGTCGTCGGTCTTGTGCTCGCGATCCTGATGCCGATCATCGCGCAGATCCTGCGCGCGACGATCAGCAGGCAGCGCGAATCGCTCGCCGACGTGTCGGGCGTGCGCTACACGCGCTACCCGCCGGGATTGATCTCCGCGCTGGAGAAGCTCAAAGCGGACCAGACGGTCGTGCATTCGGCGTCGCGTGCGACGGCAGCCCTGTGGATCGAGTCGCCCCTGCAGCGCGGCAGCGGCTTCATGGGTTGGATGAACCGCCTCTTCGACACGCACCCCCCGCTCGACGAGCGCATCCGCGTTCTCAAGGAACTCTAAGCGCCGAAAACCCGGCGAAGCGCGCGCGGGCCGCGCGCTAGAATGGCTTCTCAGACCTCACGAGCTTCAGGAGGCAATCGTGGCGGAGGAGCGGGGAACCGTCCGCGTGAAGCGCGGGCTCGCGGAGATGCTCAAGGGTGGCGTCATCATGGACGTCACGACCGCCGAGCAAGCCAAGATCGCGGAAGACGCCGGCGCGTGCTCCGTGATGGCGCTCGAGCGCGTCCCCGCCGACATCCGACGCGAGGGCGGCGTCGCGCGCATGGCCGACCTGGCGAAGATCGAGGAGATCATGAGCGTCGTCTCGATCCCCGTCATGGCGAAGGTGCGCATCGGTCACTTCGTCGAGGCGCAGATCCTCCAGTCCGTCGGGTTTGACTACATCGACGAGAGCGAGGTCCTCACGCCGGCGGACGAGGCCTACCACGTCAACAAGTGGGACTTCACCGTTCCGTTCGTGTGCGGCGCGACGAACCTTGGTGAGGCCCTGCGCCGCATCGGAGAAGGCGCCGCGATGATCCGCTCCAAGGGCGAGGCCGGCACGGGCAACATCGTCGAGGCTGTGCGGCACCTGCGCTCGATCATCGGCGAGATGCGCCGCCTGAACGGACTGCCGGGTGAGGAGCTCATGACCGCCGCGAAGGAGCTGCGCGCGCCGTTCGACCTCGTACGCGAGGTCGCCGACACCGGGAAGCTCCCCGTCGTTCTGTTCTGCGCCGGGGGGGTGGCAACGCCGGCCGACGCCGCGCTCGTCATGCAGCTCGGCGCCGAAGGCGTGTTCGTCGGCTCGGGGATCTTCAAGAGCGATGACCCGGAGCACCGCGCCAAGGCGATCGTCGAAGCGACGACGTACTTCAACGACCCGGACGTGCTGGCGAAGGTGACGCGCGGTCTCGGCGAGCCGATGCGCGGACTCGACGTCCGCTCGATGCCGGAAAGCGAACGCCTGGCCGAACGAGGCTGGTAAGCCCGTGAAGGTCGGCGTCCTCGCTCTCCAAGGGGACTTCGAAGCCCACGCGCGACTCCTGGACGGTGCGGGCGCGCAGCCGGTCGAGGTCCGCAATGCAGCTGAGCTTGCGTCCGTGGATGCTCTCGTGATCCCCGGCGGCGAGTCGACGACGATCCGAAAGCTGGCAACGAAGTACGATCTCATCGAGCCACTGCGCGCGCGCGCCGATGCCGGGATGCCGATCCTCGGAACGTGCGCCGGACTGATCGCGTGCGCGCGCACGATCGCCGACGGAGACCCGCCGATCGTCCCTCTCGTGGAGATCACCGTGCGGCGCAACGCCTACGGACGACAGGTCGACTCGTTCGAGACCGACCTCGAGGTGTCCGGCGTCGGCGAGATGCATGCCGTCTTCATCCGCGCACCGTGGATCGAAGAGGTCGGCCCGAGTGTCGAGATTCTCGCCACACACGACGGCCGGCCGGTCGTCGTGCGCCAAGGCGCCGCCGTCCTCGCCTCGTTCCACCCCGAGCTGTCGAGCGACGACCGTCTCCACCGCCTCGCTTTCGGCCTCGGCTAGAACGAATGCCACAGCCTTGACGTGCCGAGGGTCTTGAATCGATGCTCCGGAGGAAAGGAGGGGACGCACGATGAGCGAGACCTTGATCTATGACCTTCGTGCCCGTGACGGCAAGGCGGAGGAGTTGCTCACGGCGCTGGCGCAAGGCCGCGACTTTGGTCTGACCGTGGAAGGATGCGAGGCGTACGAGGTCTTCCAGAGCAACGACGACCCTCATGACTTCGTGATGATCGAGCGGTGGGCGACGCAAGAACAGCAGCGGGAACACTTCAAAAAGAACGTCGTGAAGAGCGGGATGCTCGACCGCGTCGTGCCGCTCATGACGGCGCCGCCGAAGGATCGCTGGTTCACCGCCCGCTAAAACGACGGGCACGGCTTGCCGCCGCCCCTTCCGCGCGCACAAGATGAGGGTCACCCGTCGGAAGAGGCGCTGTGGGCGGACATTCTCATTGGAAGGGCATCAAGGAGAAGAAGGGCAAGGTCGACGCGAAGCGTGGGAAGCTCTTCGCGAAGTTGATCCGCGCGATCGAGATTACCGCCAAGCAGGGCGGCGCCAACCCCGACAACAACCCGACCCTGGCCGATGCGATCCAGCGCGCGAAGGACGGCCGCGTGCCGCGCGACACGATCGAGCGCGCGGTCGCGCGCGGCGGCGGTGACACGGGCGACGCGAACTATCAGATGGTCTTCTACGAAGGGTACGCGCCCGGTGGCGTCGCGATCCTGGCCGAAACACTGACCGAGAACCGGAACCGCACCTCGCAGGACCTTCGCTCGATCTTCGTCAAGCACGGCGGCGCACTCGGCGAGCCCAACAGCGTGAAGTGGATGTTCGACAAACGAGGGGTCATCCTCGTCGAGAAGGCCGGGGCCGACGAGGACAAGATCATGGAGATCGCCCTCGAGTCGGGGGCCGACGACATCCGGGACGCCGACGGCGCGTGGGAGATCGTCACCGAACCCGGCGCGTTCGAAGCGGTCCGGAACGCGATCGAGGGCGCCGGCCTAACGCCGACCTCGGCCGAGGTCACGATGGTCCCGCAGAACACCGTCCCGGTCGATGAGTCGAACGCGAAGTCGGTGCTGAAGCTGGTCGACGGCCTCGAGGACCACGACGACGTCCAGGCCGTCTACGCGAACTTCGACATCCCGGAGAGCGTCCTCGCCGAAGTGGGCTGACCTCCCGGGTTCCTTGAACCCGTCGTTCCCTCACGTTAGCCTGCACCGTACGTATGTTCGAAAGGAACTAGGTGCGGGTACTGGGGATCGACCCGGGCCTTACCCGAGCCGGGTGGGGTGTCGTCGAAGAGGTAGGCGGACGTCTACGCGCGATCGACCACGGCACGATCCGGGCCGACGGCGACGACGTTCCGGCGCAGCTTGCGGCCCTGCGCACGCGGCTGGCCGGCGTGATCGCTCGGAACGAGCCCCAAGAGATGGCGGTGGAGCGTCTCTTCGTGACCCGGAACCAGCGGACGGCGATCCGGGTCGGCCAGGCCTCGGGTGTCATCCTCCTCGCCGCCGCGGAAGCGCGCCTTCCCGTGACGGAGTACGGGCCGCTCCAGGTGAAGCAGGCGGTGGTCGGCGTCGGTAACGCGACCAAGGATCAGGTGACGTTCATGGTGCGGCGGCTGCTGGGTCTCGCCGAGAAGCCCGACACCGCCGACGCCGCCGACGCCCTCGCGCTCGCGATCTGCCACCTGCACTCATACCGGCTGACGGCGAGGGCGGCTCGATGATCGGCGCGCTCTTCGGCAAGCTCGTCGAGACGTACCCCGATGGCGCGCTCGTCGACGTGAACGGTGTCGGTTACCGGGTTTACTCGCCGGCTTCGGTTTTGGCGCGTCTCCCCGGGGCCGGTGAGCGCGTACAGCTCCATACGCATCTTCACGTACGCGAGGATGCGCTGACCCTGTACGGCTTCACGACCGGCGACGAACGCGACTTGTTCGAAGTCCTCATCGGCGTCAACGGCATCGGCCCGAAAGGCGCGCTCGCCGTTCTCTCGGTCTACGCGCCCGACGCGCTGCGGCGCGCAGTCCTCGGCGAGGACGTCGACGCGCTGACATTGATCCCCGGCGTTGGAAAGAAGACCGCGTCCCGCATGATCCTCGAACTGAAGGAGAAGCTCGGCGCCGGTGACATCGACCTTGGACTCATCGGCGCTGCTCCCGCGGTACAGCAAGCCCTCAGCGAGGTGCGCGCCGCGCTGCTCCAGCTCGGGTACTCGACCACCGAAGCGCGCGAGGCGATCGAGGCCGTGGCCGCCGAGGCCGCCGCCGCCAACGGGAACGGCACGCCGGAACGCTTGCTGAAGATGGCGTTGAAGGAGCTGGGCGCGCGATGAGCGAGATCCTCGACCGCGAGGCCGTCCCCGACGAGAAGGACTTCGAAGTTTCCCTCCGGCCCAAGCATCTCGCCGAGTTCGTCGGCCAGGAACAGGTGAAGGAACAGATCGGTCTGATCCTCGACGCCGCACGCGGCCGCGGGAAGCCTCCCGATCATCTGTTGTTCAGCGGCCCGCCGGGCCTCGGCAAGACATCGCTCGCGCACATCGTCGCCAACGAGCTCGGCGTCGCCATCCGGGCGACGAGCGGTCCCGCGCTCGAACGTGCGGGCGACCTCGCGGCGATCCTCACGAACCTCGAGGAGGGCGACGCGCTCTTCATCGACGAGATCCACCGGCTCTCGCGGGTGGTCGAAGAGGTTCTGTATCCGGCGCTCGAAGACTTCGTCCTCGACATCGTGATCGGCAAAGGACCGGCCGCGCGGTCGATCCGCATCGATCTGCCGCGCTTCACGCTGATCGGCGCGACGACGCGCACCGGGCTGCTCACCGGACCGTTGCGGGACCGCTTCGGGTTCAGCGCGCGGCTCGACTACTACGCGACCGACGAGCTCGACGTGATCGTCCGCCGCAGCGCGGGCCTGCTC
>JBASRP010000498.1:0-2891 GCA_049273905.1 Actinomycetota bacterium | reverse complement strand
CTCTCGCGCTCATCGCGGTGGGCTTGATCGCCGTCGCGGCGCGCGGACCGGGACGGCTCGTGAAGGTCGAGGAGGAAAGGCAGTCCGGCCGTGAGCGTCGGACCTATCGCCTCTAGACGTCCGCGGTTCGTCCCGCGCGCCCTGTCGGCGCCCGCACCGGGCAGGCTCTCCCTCTTCTTCATCGTTCGCTACACGACGCCGGTCCTCGTCCTGATCGCGCTCGCCGCGTCCCCGGACGTCGCCGTGCGGCGCGGCCGGATCGTCACGCTGCTGATCGCGCAGGCGGCGCTCGGTCTCGCGACGCAAGCCCTGGCACTCCGGATCCCCGCGGTCTTGCGCAGCGCGGTGTGGGTGTCGATGCTCGGCGACATCGCCGTGATCGGCGGGATGGCCGCGGCCACCGGCGGCGCGTCGAGCCCGCTCGTGTTCCTCTTCACTCTCCAGGTCGTCGCCGCGGGCATCCTGCTCTCCTCGGCGGTCGGCGTGCGGCTGCTGATCCTGTCGAGCGCGGCGATCCTCGCCATGGACGTCGCGGCGTCGGCCGGTCTCTTGCAACAGAACGGTTTCCCGCGCGGCCTGCAAGCGATGGCCGCGCTCTGGGTGATCGCCGGCAGCGCGATCCTGTTCAGCGCTTCGAACGAACGCGAGCTGCGGCGGCGCAACGCCGAGCTCGCGACGATCCGTCGCGTAACGCTCGACATCGAGGACACGCTCGCGCTCGACGAGATCCTGGCCGACCTATGCCGTGGCGTCGTCGAGGCCTTCTCGTTCACGACCGCCGCCGTTTTGTTGCGCGAGGGCGAGAACTTCGTCTGCCGCGGCGCGCACGGCGCGTCCGGCCGTCTCGGCGAGATCGTGGAGAACCGCGGCCCCCTGCACCAGGCGCTGTCCACCGGCGAACCCGAGATCGTCTCCACCGACGACGCCCGGATCGACGGGACGATGTCGAGCGTTCTTGGCGCGCGCGGCTACATCCTCGTTCCGCTGGGACACGACGGCGCGCTGATCGCCACGCGCGCGGGCCGGCGCGGCCGCGCGGGGTCTGTGAAGCGCCGGGAGGTCGAGGCTCTGGCGTCGCTGGCGCACCACGCCGTCCTCGCTCTGGCGAACGCGCACCTTCACGCGGAGGTGAGCGAGATGGCGATCCGCGACCCGCTGACCAAGCTCCGCAACCACGGCGAGTTCCAGCGCATCCTGGCGCACGAGGCCGGCCGCCTGGAACGTTTCACTACCCTCCCGGGCCACCATCTGTCGCTGCTGATGATCGACATCGACCACTTCAAGGCGCTGAACGACCGGTTCGGCCACCCCGCCGGCGACGAGGTCCTCGTCGCGACGTCCGCGGCGATCTCGGCGGCCGTGCGGTCGTTCGACGTCGTCGCCCGCTACGGCGGCGAGGAGTTCGCGGTCGTCTTGCCCGAGACCGACGAGGAGGGCGCCCGCCAGGTGGCCGAACGCGTCCGGCAGATGGTGCGCGAGAAGGTCGCCGCGCCGGGGCGGGGCGGGCGGCGGACCGTCACGGTGTCGATCGGCGTGGCGACGGCGCCGCGCGACGGTCATTCGCCGGCCGAGCTGCTCTCACGGGCCGACGACGCGCTTTACCGGTCCAAGGAGACCGGTCGCGATCGGGTCACACCGGCGTCGGCGCTGCGCGCGCCGGCCCGGAAGAAGGTGGCCTCGCTGCGACCTAGCCGACAGCGGCAGGGACGAGTCGTACGCCGCGTTCGCGGCGGATCGCCGCACGCTCGCGGGCGGTCGTCCCGCCCCACACGCCGAACTCCTCGCGCGAGATAGCCCACTCCAGGCACTTCATCCGCAGAGGACACTGCACACAGACGGACTTGGCTTTGGCGATCGACGCGCCGCCCTCCGCGTAGAAGAGCTCGGGATCCAATCCGCGACACGCGGCCTCCTCGAGATACGGGTACATCCTCGAACGCCGCGTTCCGCCGATGAGCGTCGCCATCCCTGCCCTCCTCCCACGAGCGCCCCCGCGCGCGTGATCGATCGCCAACTCGACACAAAGGGAAGATGAACCCAGGGAAGGGGGAAGGTGACGCATCAAATACGGCCGGGGGTCCTTCGGTGTCAAGACTGGGAAACTCGCGCGGAGCGGCCCGCGAGACCCAAGCGACTCAGATGACGTTCACTTTTAAGTCAACGTTTGCAAAGGGAGTTAGGGAAAACATTTTTTCGACCAGAGCCCGAGGCCGGCGAGGCGCGCTTTCCGTTCGAGCGCGACGTACTCGAGCGCGTGCGCGACGTCGGGCGGATATGTCGCAGCATTGGCGAACCCTTCAGACACCATCATGGCGTTGATCGATCGTGCGCCGTCGTAGACGTAGCGCAACAGACGCCCGTAGCGATCTGTTTCGGAAACGTCGTGCACGAGTTTCACGCTCTTGCCGTCGACCAGCGTGCGCATGCGATCGGTTGCGGCGCGATAGAAGCACTCGTCGCGCTCGGGTGTGTCTATCCCGATCAGACGAACCTTGGTGCCGCAGGGACCGCCGATCGCGACCACGATCGTGTCCCCATCGACGACCCGCACCACGCGCACGAGATCCTCACCTGTCGGCGTGGCGGTGGCGTCGAACGACGGCGCGACGGACGGTCCCAGGGCCGCGCTACACGCCGTGAGGACGGCGAGGAGGATCGCGGTCAGAACGCGCATGGGCACGAGGCTAGCGGCCCGCTGAGACGCTCTAGCCGGCCGTCGCTTGAAGGGCGGCGAGGTCCTCGGCCCGGGCTCCGCCGTCGGCGAGCAGGCGGCGCAGCCGCGTGCCCTCCTCGCCGGGCTCCGAGGCTAGGTTGACCAGGGCCCGGAGGTCGGCCGCCCGCTCGGCCCACTCCCGCACGGACCAGAGCGCGTTGAGGAGCCGTGCGCGGAG
>JBASRP010000488.1:0-20948 GCA_049273905.1 Actinomycetota bacterium | reverse complement strand
ACGCACGGCCGCTGCATCCAGGTCGGCGTCAGCGGCGAGCGCATCGAGCTCGGACCGTCGATCCTCTTCGCGGTGCGTCACACGACACTGATCGGATCGTACGGCTACCGGCCGTCGCACTTGGAGCTGCTCGCGCGGCTCGTCGCATCGGGCCGGCTCGATCTCTCTGGCTCGATCAGCGCCACGCTTCCCTTGGAGGCCGCGGCCGACGGCGTGGAAGCGCTGGAGACGAAGCGCGGCGAACCCGTTCGGATCCTGCTGAAGCCGTAGCCTCCGCCGAGGAAGGACCTCCCTGGATTGTCGAACGCCGTGTCATACAAGTGTTCGACACATGATGTGACAACTCACTGGAGGTGGGCTAGCGACCGAGCTGCTCGGTCGCGGCCGCGTGCGCCTCGGCGAACACCTGCTTGAGCGGCCGGCCCGTTTCGCGCGCGAGGTTCGCGCAGTCCGCGTATTCGGGCGCGATGCCCGTCACCGTGCCTGCCGCGTTGCGCGCGACCTTCACGCGGACGTTGCCGCCGTCGAGCTCGACGGTGATCAGCTCGCGCGGAAGGGTCCACTTCTCGATCGCGCGGCGCCGCAGCCCGAGTGTCGTCGTCTCCGCGAAGATCACGTCCCGGCAGCGCTCCTCGTCGCCGGTCCCGCAGAGCACGTGCAGCGTCGCTGCGGGCCGGCCGTGTTTCATCGTGATCGGCGTCACCCACGCGTCCTGCGCGCCAGCCGAGAAGAGCCGCTCGAGGACGTACTCGTAGAACTCGGGGTTCATGTCGTCGATGTTGGCTTCCAGCACGACCGCGGGAACCGGCCCGAAGACCGTCTCGTCCTCGACCGACCGGCCGACGAGCAGGCGCACGACGTTCGGGATGTCGAGTTCGCGGGTGCCGGCGCCGTAGCCGATGCGCTCGACCCGCATCGCGGGCATCTCTCCGAACGACACCGAGGTGGCGGCCAGGATCGCGGCGCCGGTGGGTGTGACCAGCTCGGACGGGATGCCGCGGGAGTAGATCGGAACGCCCTTCAGCAGCTCGACGACGGCCGGGCCGGGGATCGGCAGGTGGCCATGCTCGGTCTTCATCATCCCCATGCCGGTCGCCACGGCCGACGCGTGGACGCGCTCAACGCCGAGGTGGTCGAGGCCGATCGCGGCGCCAACGATATCGACGATCGTGTCGACCGCGCCGAGCTCGTGGAACGGCACATGCGCGACGTCTTTGCCGTGCACGCGCGCCTCTGCTTCGGCGAGTCGCTGCAAGATGTCGAGCGCCAGCTCATGTGCACGCTGCGAGAGAGGCGCCTCGTCGATCAACGCTCGAACACTTGCGAATGTCCGCAGCACGTCCGAATCGGCGATGCGGACCCGCACCGCGGTGGCCGCGATCCCGTGACGCACGACCCGGGTGGTCTCGAGTTGGAACGCTTCCATGGGGATCTTCTCGAGCGGCGCTGCGATCGCCTCCAACGGCACGCCGGCGTCGACCAGCGCGCCCAGTACCATGTCGCCGGCGATGCCGGAGAAGCAGTCGAAGAACGCGATCGTCGTCACCTGGTGCGTGCCCTGAGCATCCGCACGGCGAGAGCGGCGGCGCCGAACCCGTTGTCGATGTTCACGACGGCGATCCCCGGCGCGCAGGAGTTGAGCATCGCCAGCAGCGCGGCGAGCCCGCCGAACGAGGAGCCGTAGCCGACCGAGGTCGGCACAGCGATCACAGGACACGTCACCATGCCGCCGACGAGCGAGGGCAACGCGCCCTCCATCCCGGCGACGACGATCAGCACGTCGGCGTCACGCAGCCGGTCCGACACCGACAGCAGACGATGCAAGCCGGCGACCCCGACGTCGACGATGCGGTCGACCTTGACGCTCGACGCCTCGAGCGTGGTCGCCGCCTCCTCGGCGACGGCGAGGTCCGAGGTCCCGGCGGTAACGACGCCGACCGAGCCGAGCGGCGCCCCGACCTCCCACCGGAGAACGATGGTCCGGCCGAGCTCGCTGTAGGTTGCTTCGGGGGTCAGGGTGCGCAGCGCGTCGAAGACGTCCGGCGAGGCGCGCGTCACGAGGATCGGCCCGCCCGGCTCGGCGAGCAACGCTTTCGTTATCCCGACGATCTGCTGCGTCGACTTGCCGGGCGCGTAGACAACCTCCGGCATACCTGTGCGCAGCTGCCGGTGTGTGTCGACCTTGGCGAAGGGGAGGTCGACGAATGGGAGGCGCTCGAGTCGTTGCGCGGCTTCTGCGGGCGTCACCTGACCGAGGGCGACCGCGTCGAGGAGCGCGTCGAGCGTGGGACGGTCCACGGGCTCATCCTAGCCCCGCGGCAGGAGGACCGGCAGTCCGCATCCGGTTCGAAGGCCGCTGGTGGCGCCGGATATACTCGCTTTCGTTCCCGGTCCGGAACCGTCATGAAGCTCGATCCCGAAGTCCTGTCCATCGTCGCCGTTGCCGCCGGAGGCGTCGCGGTCATCGCGTTCGCTTTCGCGCTGCGGTCGGCGTCGCGCGTCCGCAAACTGCGCCGGGCCCTGCGCGTGATACAAGCCGGCCGCGGCGAGTCGACGCTCGACGAGGCCGAGGACGTGGTCCAGCAGCTCGCCGACATGACGAAGCGCGTCGAGGACCTCGAGCTCGTCGCGCGCGTCGCCGTACAGCACGTCGGCTTGGTGCGCTTCGACGCCTTCGAGGACATGGGCGGCCATCTCTCGTTCGCAGCCGCGCTGCTCGACGCCGACGGCGGAGGGTTCATCCTGACGTCGATCAACGGCCGGCAGGAGACGCGCATCTACGCCAAGCCGATCGAGCGCGGCGCCAGCCAGTACCACCTCTCGAACGAAGAGCAGGAAGCCATCCGCCGCGCGATCGCCTCGCGCTACCGGTCGTCGTGACGGCGCGTCTCGCGTACCTCGGCCCCCCGGGCACCTTCACCGAAGAGGCCCTGCTGTCCGCGCCTGAAGGCGCGACGGCGGAGACTGTTCCGCTGCAGACCGTTCCCGAGGTCATCGCCGCGGTCGAGAGCGGCGACGTGGACGGCGGGATGGTTCCGATCGAGAACTCGATCGAGGGATCCGTCAACGTCACGCTCGACACGCTCGCGTTCGATGCGAAGGCCGTGACGATCCAGCGTGAGATCGTCCTGCCGGTCCGGCACGCGCTTCTCGCGCGCAAGGGGGTCTCGGTCGACGAGATCGTGGTGGTGGTCTCGCATCCGCACGCAACCGCACAGTGCCGCAAGTTCCTGGCGGAGAACCTCCCGAAGGCGGAGGTGCGCGCCGCCAACTCGACGGCCGAGGCCGCGCAGATCGTCTCCGAGCGAGGGCCGATCGAGCCGTGGGCGGCGATCGGGACGCAGCTGGCCGCGACGCTCTACGGGCTGGAAACGCTTGCGCCCGACATCGAAGACCGCCGCGAGAACTCCACACGTTTCGTGCTCGTCGGCCGCAGCTCCGTCCGGCCGACGGGGAAAGACAAGACCAGCCTCGTGTGTTTCATCGAGAAGGACCGGCCGGGCGCGTTGCTTGCGATCCTGCACGAGTTCTCCGACCGCGCCATCAACCTCACGAAGCTAGAGTCGCGTCCGACGAAGGAGCGGCTCGGCGAGTACTGCTTCTTCATCGACGTCGAGGGCCACGCCGACGAGGACAACGTCAAACACGCGATCGCGGGTCTGCGCACGAAGATCCTCGACGTCAAAGTGATGGGGTCTTACCCTCGGGCCTGATGGCGCTGGGGCGCGCATGATCGACATCAACCTCATCCGCTCCGATCCCGAGGCGGTGCGCGCTGCGCTCGCCCGTCGCGGCATCGACCCGCCGATCGACCAGATCCTCGAGCTCGACAAGAAGCGGCGCGCGCTCCAGACGGAGACGCAGGAAGCGCGCGCGCGCCAGAAGCAGGAGTCGGCGCGCGTCCGCGAGCTTTCGGGGGACGAGAAGCAGAAGCTGCTCGACGATATGAAGCAGCTGTCGGAGGAGATCAAAGGCAAGGGGGCGGAGGAGGATGCGACGGCCGAACAGCTGAGGGCGTTGCTTATCGAGGTTCCCAACCTTCCGCACGAGTCCGTGCCCGAGGGCGCCGGGGACGAGAACAACGAAGAGGTGCGCGTCGTCGGCTCTCCTTCGACGTTCGGCTTCGAGGCGAAGGATCACCTCGACATCGGCCAGGCGCTCGGCGTGATCGACACCGAACGCGCCGCGAAGGCGTCGGGGGCCCGCTTCGCGTATCTGCTCGGCCAGGCAGCCGTGCTCGAGCTATCGCTCGTGCGCTTCGCCGTCGACCGTCTCGGCGCGCACGGGTTCACGCCGGTCGTCCCGCCCGTACTGGTGCGCCGCGAGGCTATGGAGGGAACGGGCTTCCTGCCAACAGACGAACAGCAGATCTACCGCCTCGCTGACGACGAGCTGTACCTCGTGGGAACGAGCGAGGTGTCGATCGCCGCGATGCACCAGGACGAGTTCCTCGACACCGGAAAGCTGCCCATGCGGTACTGCGGCATCTCGACGTGTTTCCGGCGCGAGGCCGGCGCCTACGGCAAAGACACGCGCGGCATCTTCCGTGTCCATCAGTTCGACAAGGTGGAGATGTTCTCGTTCTCGCTACCCGATCAGTCGTGGGTCGAGCACGAGTTCCTCTTGGCGCGACAGGAGGAGATCTTCCAAGCGCTCGAGGTTCCCTACCGCGTCGTCAACATCTGTGCGGGCGAGCTCGGCGCGTCGGCGGCGAAGAAGTACGACGTCGAGGCGTGGATGCCGGGGCAGGGCGCTTACCGCGAGGTCACGTCGTGCTCGAACTGCACCGACTACCAGGCGCGCCGCCTGCAGGCGCGCGTCCGCGCGGACGGCGGACCGCAGCTCGTGCACACGCTGAACGGCACGGCCGTCGCCGTCGGGCGCGCGATCATCGCGCTCATCGAGAACCACCAGCAGGCCGACGGGACCGTTGCGATCCCGGACGCCCTTCGGCCGTACACCGGCTTCGACCTTCTCGGCCGGTAAGTGACCCGACGACCCGCCCCCCTGGAGGGCGAGCCGTCCGCGGCGTGCGGGATGGGTCTAGTAGGTCGTGTTCCCCGTCGTTCCGCCGCCCGATGTTCCGCCGCTCGAGCCGGCAGCTGCGTCGGTCGGCGCGCTTCCGAAGAAGAACGCGCCGCGCATCCCTCCGGCGCCGTGGAAGCGGCAGAAGAACGCGATGTCGCTGGTCCCCGAGAAGGTGATCTCGATCTCCTTCTTCTGCCCGGGGTCGACCACCTGGTCGATGTTCAGACCGGTGATCGTGAACGTGTGCTGGTTGCTACCTTCGTTCTCGAGCTCGATCGATAGCTTCTGGCCGTTCTTCACCTTCATGAACGTCGGTTCGAAGTAGTTGTCGTCTTGCTCGATCGTGAAGTTCGCCATCGTCGAGATGTCCTTGGTGCCCTTGTTGGTCAATGGAGACGCGGTCGACCCGGGCGGCGTCGTCGAAGACTGGCTCGCCGGGGTGGTCGGGTTGTCGTTGCCACACGCGGCCGCTCCCAGAACGAGGACCGCGAGCACTGCCAAGAACCGGAGCCTGCGCATCCAATACCTCCCGTCGTAGGCCGTCGACCCGGGGCTCCTACCCGGTCATACGGAACTCGAAGCGCGGAGGTTCAGAATCAGGAATCCCCTCGTCGGGGGCGGCGTTTATGCTCATGCCATGGTCGACGTTTGTTCTCGCTGCGGCGAGGACCTCCCCGTATCGGCGCGGTTCTGCCCTCGCTGCGGCGCGCCGACGGAGGTCCCGGTTTCGGCCGAGCGGAAGATCGTCTCGGTCCTCTTCGCCGACCTCACGGACTCGACGAAACTCGCGTCGGCGCTCGACCCCGAACGCTTCCGGGAGGTGCAAGCCGGCTTCTTCCGCGCCGCTTCGGAGTGCCTGAGCGCACTGCGCGGTCGCGTCGAGAAGTTCGCCGGGGACGCCGTCATGGCCGTCTTCGGGATGCTGCGGGCGCACGACGACGACGCCCTGCGAGCGGTTCGCGCGGCGTGGGAGATCCAGGAGCGCGCCTCGCGGCTGAGCGATGAGCTGAACCTGCCGACGCCGTTGCGCGTGCGCGTCGGCGTCGCGTCGGGTCCCGCCGTGGTCGGCGCCGGGCCGGCCGATCAACTCTTCGTGTCCGGATCAACCGTGAACCTGGCGGCGCGCCTTCAGCAGGCGGCCGAGCCGGGCGAGATCCTCGTGGGCGAGACGACGCGTCAGCTGACCGCGGGCTCGATCGCGGTGGGCGAGCAACGTGCCGTCGAGGCGAAAGGCTTCGACGACCCCGTCACGGTGTGGCCGGTCGTCGCGCTGTCCGAAAGGAGCGCGCGCCGGACGATCCCTCTCGTCGGCCGGCGGCGCGAGCTGACGCTGTTGACCGAGACCCTCGGCCGCGCGCGCGAGACCTCGCGTCTGCACCTCGTGACGCTGATCGGCGAGCCGGGCATCGGCAAGAGCCGGCTCATCGACTACTTCATCGAGTCGCTCGGCGACGACGTGCGCGTGCTACGCGGGCGCGTGAGCCGATTCGAAGAGGACGCGCCCTTCGCGCCGCTCGCCGACATGATCCGCGGGGAGATGGGCTCCGAGGCGACGTCGTCTCCGGACGAGGAAGCGAAGCTTCTGCGCGCGTTCCTCGACGAGGTCTGCCGGCCCGAGGAGGTCGAACACATCGCCTCACACCTCGAGCTCGCGCTCGGCATCGGCCCCGAGCAGAAAATCGACCGCCCGTACCGCGTTGCGATGGTGCGCTCGGGCCTCGTGTCGTTCCTCGAGTGCCTATCGTTGCAACGGCCGGTCGTGCTCGCGATCGACGAGATGGAGCTGGCCCGGCCCGAGCTCCTCGAACTCGTCGAGCAGCTCGCCGCGCGCGCACGCCGCATCCCCGTTCTCCTGTTGTGCGTCGGCCGCGACGAGATGCTCGAGACGCGGCCGGGGTGGGGCGGGGGCTTGTCGGACACCCTGACGATCCGATTGGAGCCGCTGCCGCCGGCGGAGTCGGTGGAGCTCGCGCGGGCCGCGGCGGGTTCGCTCGACGACGAGACCGCAGAGCGCGTCGCGCGCCACGCCGGCGGGAATCCCTTCTTCATCGTCGAGACCACCGGCATGCTTCTGCACGAGAGGACCGAGCCGCATACGCCGGAGACAGGATCACCGCCGCTCCCGGCCACGGTCCAGGCGGTCGTCGCCGCGCGGATCGATCATCTCGATGATCGTTCGCGCGACCTCGTCCGCAAGGCGTCGGTCTTCGCGCGCTCTACGTTCCGGTTGTCCGAGCTCGCGATCGTCGCCGACGACCCGAGCGACGAGGCACTTGCCCGGCTTGAGGACGAAGAGCTTCTCGTCCGCGACCGGCAGCGGCCGGAGATCTGGCGCTTCAACCACGAGGTCGTCCGCGACGTCGCCTACGACTCGCTCCCGAAGCGCGAGCGGCTGCGGCTCCACCTCGCGCTGGCCGACCGGCTTGTCTTGGAGAAGAGGTTCCCCGGAGCGCTCGCGTATCACCTCGAACGCGCCGCCCGCGCGTCGCTCGACCTCGACCCGACGGATCGCGAGGTCGCGGAGCGCGCGGCGGACGCTCTGCTGATCGCCGGCGACACGGCGCGCCGCCGGATGGAGCTGCGCACGGCGATCGATCTCTACGAGCGCGGGCTGGCGCTCGGTGGTTCCGAGGACCGCTGGATGGTGCGCGAGGCCCACATGCTGTGCGGCATCGGCGAGGCGTGTTACTGGCTCGGCGAGTTCGATCGCGCAAAGGAGGAGCTCGATCGCGCGCTGCGCTTCGCGCCCGACGATCGCTGGACGTGTAGCGTCGCGCACCGCTACCTGGGCGACATCGACCTGAACATCGGCGGCGACCTCGACAGCGCGGAACGGCACTTCGGGAAGGCGTTGCCGGCGTCGCGCGAGCTTCCCGACGAGGACAAGCCGTTCGCGCTCGCCCGGTCGTTGCTCATCGCGGGCTGGGCGCCGTACATGCGTCACGACTTCCAGAAGGCGCGCGAGATGTTCGAGGAAGCTCTGGCCGTCGCGCGCGCGAACCCGGAGGGCGACCCCTGGGCGGTGGCCCGCGCGCTGACGTTCATCGCGAACACCAGCCAGACGATCGAACCGCTCTCTTTCTACAAGCCGCTGCTCGAGGAGGCGCTCGCCGTCGGCCGCAAAGCGAACGACCCGTTCACGATCGCCGTCGCCGAGCAGGCGCTCGCCAACGCGATCAGCGCGTCGGGCGATCTGGGGGAGGCCCTCGGGCACATGGAAGCCTCTGTTGCGGCGTTCCGTGAGCTCGGCGCGCAGTGGGAGACGGCAAGCGCGATGGGCGACAACGGCGAGATCCTGGACCTCGTGGGACGCCCGCGCGACGCGGAGGCGGTCCTGCGCGAAGCGGTCGGCATCCTCAAGCGACTCGGCGACCGCCAGCTGATCGGCTTCGTCGCACCGGAGCTCGCGATGGCGCTGCGCGCCCAGGGACGGCAGGACGAAGCGCACGCGATCATCGACGAAGCCGCGGCGATCGTCGACCTCGACCACGAGACCGCCGCGCAGCGCGCTAAGGCGCTGCTCGCGTACGACGCAGGCGATCGGGCTGCGGCCGAAGCGGCCGTCGCGCAGTTCATCGAGATCCAGGCGCAGGGTGTGCGGCCGAACGGTTACGCGCGCGCCGTGTGGTTCGCGAACCGTTTGCTCGGACCGGAAGCCGCCGGCGGAGAGCAAGCGGTCCGCGACGCCCGCAAGCGTTTGATGGAGATCGGGTGGACGCTGTGGCTCGAGGACCCGACGCTTCCCGACCGGCCGCTCACGTAACGTTGTCTTCGGCGGAGGGGGTGGGATTCGAACCCACGAGGGGTTGCCCCCCAGCAGTTTTCAAGACTGCCGCCTTCGTCCGCTCGGCCACCCCTCCACAACCAATGGTACGCGCTGGCGCGGCGACTCCTCCTGTAGGGTCGGTCGAGGCGGTAAGCCGACAAACGTGGGGTAGGTCTCAAGACATGAGCATCCGCGAGCAAGCGGTGCAGGTCATCGATAACCGCGAGGCGTCCAGATACGAGTTGACGGTCGACGGTGTCGAAGCCGGATTCATCGACTACAAGCTGTCGGACTCGAGCATCGTGCTCGCGTACATCGAGATCGATCCGGCCTTCGGCGGTCAGGGCTTCGGTGGACGCTTGACGCACGCGGCGCTCGAGGATTGCCGGTCCCGTGGATTGACCGTCGTGCCCGCGTGCCCGTTCATCGCCGACTACATGCGGAAGCATCCCGAATTCGCGACGTAACAGGTCGGCGAACCGCGGCGCCGTTCCTTCAGATGGCGTCGATGACGACGCGCCACGTTCCATCCGCCTGACGCCGGACGACCGCGTTCACCTCGCCGGACATCTCGACTGGGGTGCCATCGGGCGCCGTTCCTCCGGACAGCGTCCAGGGCGACGTGATGAGCGCGATCTCGCCGACCTCGATGACCTGGGCCTCGCTGTGAATGAGCTTCGCACCCGTCGCGAGGAACCCTCCGAGCGCTTGGCGTATCGCGTCGCCGCGCAGGACCTCGCCCCCTGGCGGCAAGAACGCCGCTCCCTCCTCATAGAGCTCCAGCATCTGATCCACATCGCCGGCGTTGAATCGCTCGTCGACCAGCCTCGGCATGTCTGCCGGTTTCCTCGCACCCATCACAGCCTCCCTCCGATGTCGCCGAGGTGTTTCATCCACATGGGAGCGTCGCAGCATGGGAGGAGAGCTGCATCGGTAGACCTACCTATTTTCCGACTGGTTGGGCGCGGGGTTAGTCCGCCGGCGGAAGGAGTTCGTGTTCGAGGGCGAACAGAGCAGCTGCCGCGCGGCTGGACACGCCGATCTTCGTGTAGATGTGCTGGACGTGATGCTCAGCGGTGCGCCGTGACACGTGGAGGCGATCGGCGATCTCTCCGTTGGAGCGGCCCTCAGCGACGAGACGGAGCACGTCGATCTCTCGTTCGCTGAGCCCGGCCGGGTTCGTTCGCCGGCGACCTACCCTCGGCTGGCCCGCGACGGCGATGACCGCGTCGACGGCCTTGGCATCGAGCTTTCCGGATCGCGCCTCGCGCACGAGTTCGTCGGCGGCCTCCGCCGGCTTGCGCGCCCGGCGGTGCGGGCGCGTCTGTGTCATCGCCTGGAACGCGTCGGCGCAGGCGATCACCCGGGATGGGATGGGTAGCTCTCGCGCTCGCGCGCCCCGGTGGTAACCGGATCCATCCGTCCGCTCGTGATGCATCCCGACGATCTTCGCGAGCGGTTCGAGCGTCCGCGACGTCGCAAGGATGCGTTCCGAGTGATAGGCGTGCATGCGAACCTGCTCCCATTCCGCGGACGACAGCGGGCCGGGCTTCTCCCATACCGCGTCCGAGACGGCGGCGCGCCCGAGGTCATGCAGAAGGGCGGCCAGGTTGGTCCGCGCGACGTCGGCTGCGTCGAACCCCATCGTAAGTGCGGCTCCTTGCGCCAAGCGCGCCACCTCGCGCGAATGACCGTGAGTGAACGGGGTCTTCATGTCTGCCAGATCCGCGAAGGCCGTCGCCAGTGTGGGAAGCTCGAGTTCGTCGATCTCGACAACCGGGCCGGGCTCGACCTCAAGAACGCGATTCCGGGGATCGCCCGCCGCGTCTTCCTCGAGGATGTGTCGGGAGTTCGCCTCGAACAAATCGACGATGGATGGGTCGAGGATCGTCCCCGCGCGCTGCTTCAGCGCGTCGACGGCAAGTTCAACACCGCCGAGCCCCTGGAAGAGATCGGCGTCCGTAGCGAGTCGAGCGATCCTCGACGAGATGGGGATCTGATCGCCCTTGAGACCGCTCGGTACGCCCCGACCATCCCACCACTCGTGGACGTGGTAAAGGGATCGCTGGACGCTGTCCGCCAGACCGATCCGGCGCGCCGTCTCCCGCGCAACTTCGCAGTTGCTGGTATCGAACCGTCTCCCGAAAGAGCGCCCACGCGTGATGACGAAGGCGGTGGCTTTCAAGCGTGCCCCGGCCTTCATCCCTCGCGTCGTGCCCGGTATCAGCGTGGCAAAGATGTCACGAGGGTGAGCGAAGTTGGTCCTGGCGCCCGCTGCGTTCGCTTGCCGGTCGTCGGCGAAGGCGGCGGACAGCTCGTGAGCGAACGTGAGACACCCAACGTGAAGAAGGAGAGCCGAGTAGAAGGTATCGGCAGCTTCTTGTTGGGAAAGGCCGAGCATGCGGGCCAAGCTCGTTGCGATGAGACACGAGCGCATCGCCGACTCAGGTGGAAGTGCGTAGCCGAGATCCGCAACGATCGAAAGGCCACTGAGGATGTCCGCGAGTCGCAGCCTCTCCACGAGAGGATTCTAGAGGCGCCCGGGTAAACCAGCGCCCGAAGGTGCTTGTTCCGCGCGACGCGTTGGAACGTCGTAGGGTTGAACGGACTATCGGTAGGAGGAAGCGGATGGAGAACCCGACGAAGCTTCCACCAGTTGTTTCGGAGGACGAGTGGCAGAAGGCACTCGACGCGATCCACGTGGATGAGAAAGAGCACACTCGCGCCTCCGATGCGCTGGCCGCGAAGCGGCGGCGGCTGCCGCGCGTGCGGATCGACAAAGAGTACGTCTTCGAGGGTCTCGACGGGGAGCGGAGCCTTGTCGACCTCTTCGACGGACGCAGCCAGTTGATCCTCTACCACTTCATGTTCGCGCCCGACGTCGGCGGCTGGCCGGACGCCGGCTGCCCCGGCTGCTCGATGGTCATCGATCAGCTCCCAAACCTCGCGCACATGCACGAACGGAACACGTCCTTTGTAGCGGTGTCCATCGCGCCGCTCGCGAACATCGAGGCGTACCGGCGCCGCATGGGGTGGAACGTCCCCTGGTACTCGTCGGCGGGGACCGACTTCAACGTCGATTTCGGACGGTCTACTCCGGACGGCGAGATCTTCGGGCTGAGCGTGTTCATCCGGGACGGCGATGAGGTGTTCCGCACGTACTTCACCGCCGGTCGCGGGGTCGAGATGCTCGGCACCGTGTGGGCGTTCCTCGACCTCACGCCGCTCGGTCGTCAGGAGTCCTGGGAGGACTCGCCGGAGGGCTATCCGCAGACGCCGCCGTACGAATGGTGGCGCCGGCACGACGAGTACGGAAAGAACTGACAAAGGGTGAGCCCCCGCGAACGCGGGGGCTCACGATCTCTCGGCTACTTCGAGAGTTGTCCGCGCAGTGCCCCCGCTGGGAAGTCGGCGTTGTGCACGTTGATGTAGTACGCGCCAGGATCTTGACGGATCGCTTTGATCAGTTCGGGGTCGACGTTGTCGACGCAGCCGCTCGATTCACCGGACGTCGGTGGCGCGAGAGGGACGACGATCGGGCCAGGAGCGGTCGGTGGCGCGATGTGGATGTGCGCCAGCGTGGCCGGAGCGATCCCCGACACCGTCAGGTGGAAGCACACTTCGTTGAGGCCCTGATTCAAAGTGATGCTCGCAGTACCGGAGCCATCCGGATCACCCGGTCCCGGGCGTTCGTTGGCTCCCGTCAGCACCGTGGAGTACGGCCGTCCGCCGGCCCCCGCGCCCACCGAGACGGCGAGCGCTACGAGTCCGAGGATCGCGAGCACGCAGACAACGATCGTGACGCGTCGCTTCATAGGGTCTCCCTCCCGTTTCGACTCTTGGGCTAGTACGTTCCGCGGTTGGGGTCGGTTCAGCCCGAAAAGAACGAACCCCCGCAGAGGCGAGGGTTCGTCAGGGTCTCGCGAGTCTACGAACCTTCTTCGACCTCGTAGATCTCGTCGGCGACAAGACCGTGCGCTTCGCGGTGGACCGTCATCGCGGATTCGGCGTCGGGCGCTTCGACGAGGCACCACACCTTGCCCTGCTTCGGGTCGAACCAATACTTCTGATAGCTGACCCCGTACTTGCCCTGGGTCTTGAGGTCCGCCGCGTGGGCGGCTTCAACGTCTTTCTGCCCGGCCCCATCAGGGAGGCTGTTGTGAACATCCATGAACAGCGGCATCACGTCCCCCTCTCCGGCCGGCTGGCCCGGCCACGTGTCCTGCCTCTCTGAGACACAGGTCCGTCTCGGCTCGATCGCCTACGTTACAGCGCCGTCCGTCCACTCTTCCAGCGTGATCGCGAACAACGCGTGGTCCTCCCAGACGCCCTTGATCTCGAGGTATCGCGGCGATGTCGCCTCGTACCGGAACCCGGCTTTCTCGAGCACACGGATCGAGCGCTTGTTGCGCGGCATGACCCCCGCTTGCAGGCGGTGCAACGTCGCGTGCGCGAACGCGAAGCGCACGGCAAGCCGCGCCGCTTCCGTCGCGTACCCGTTCCCGTTGCGCGCACCGTCGACGTAGTAGCCGAGGACGGCGTTCTGCCAGCCGCCGCGCACCACGTGCGAGAGCGCGACTCGACCGACGAGCTCGCCGCCGGCGAGATCGAAGATGCCGAACGCGAATCCTTTGTCGGCGTCCCACTCGGCGCGCTCGGCCTCCAGTCGGGCGGTCTGCTCCTCGAGCGTCGTGGCGAAGAAAGCGGCCGTGGGTTCGTACGGCGAGAAGAAGTCACGGTTACGGATGCGCAATTCGAAGAGAGCGGCGGCGTCGTGTGGCTCGAAGGGGCGTATCGTCGTCCGGGCGGCACGAAGTTCTACGCGAGCCGGCGCGGCTGTCTCGTTCTTTCCCACTCCTCTTAGGATAAGCGCATGGCCGAGGACTCGAAGCTCGACCGAGAACTCATCGAGCTTCTCAATGAGCTGCGCGTCGTCCTGCCGGGCGTGCAGGTGCTGTTCGCGTTCCTGCTGACCGTTCCGTTCAGCAACCGTTTCGATACGCTGACGAAGCTCCAGACCAACGCGTACTTCGCGGCTTTCCTGTTCACGACCGTCGCAAGCATCCTCCTCATCACTCCGTCGGCGTATCACCGGCTGCGCTGGCGACAGAAGGACAAGGAGCACATCCTCGTGTTCTCGAACCGCGTCGCGATCGCCGGTCTGTGCTTCCTGGCCGTCTCGATCGCTCTCGTGGTCTTCGTCGTCTCTGACGTGCTTTTCGACGCGCGAGCCGCGGGGATCGCCGGCGGCATCGCCGCAGCGGCCACGCTCGCTTTCTGGTTCTTGATCCCGCTGCTGCGCGCGGCGGAAGAAGAGTGATGCCGTGAACATCGGCGTCTCTCTTCCCAGCGTTGGCCCGATCGCGGAACGGGAGTTCGTGCTGGACCTGGCGCGCGCCGCCGACAGGCTCGGTTTCCATTCCGTTTGGGCGACCGACCACGTCGTCATCCCGAAACATCGCACGAGCGAATACCCCTACAAACGATCGACGACCGAGATGCTGTTCACGCCGGGGATCACGTGGCTCGATCCCGTCGCGACGATGGGCGTCGTCGCCGGCGCGACCGAGAACGTTCTCATCGGCTCGGCGATCCTTGTGCTTCCCTACCGCAACGCCGTCGTGCTGGCGAACGAGATGGCGTCGCTCGACCGTTTGAGCGAAGGGCGGATGATCCTTGGGATCGGCGCCGGGTGGATGGCCGAAGAGTTCCGCGCGCTCGGCGTCCCGCCGGAGGAGCGCGGCTCGCGCACAGACGAGTACATCCGCGTGTTGAAGACCTTGTGGGATTCTGGGTCACCCGTGAGTTTCGACGGCAAGTACGTTCAGTTCATCGACGTCGTGCTCGGGACGCAGCCTCACCGGCCCGGCGGCCCGCCGATCTACGTCGGAGGGAACACGCCGGCCGCGCTGCGGCGCGCCGGCTCGCTGGCCGACGGCTGGCTAGGGATGGAGCTCTGGGTCGAGGAGATCGCCGAGATCCGCGCCGCGCTCGAACGCGCCGCGAAGGACGCGGGCCGCGATCCGTCCGACGTCGCGCTGTCGCTGCGTCGCGGTGTGAAGCCGCCGTTCGAGATCAGCGACTTCCTCCCCGAACGCCGCTCGATCAGCGGGACACCGCGCGAGGTGGCGGACGAGCTGCTGCGCTACCGGGACGAAGGCGTGACGACGATGATCCTCGACCTCGCGATGTTCCCGGCCGAGGCGATCAAGACGATGGAGTGGCTGGCGGGCGAGGTGATGCCGCTCCTCGGCTGACCGTCACGCAGGCGGCCGGCGGTCGACGACGAGCTGCTGCGCGCTGCCGCCGATCGGCCCCTCGGTATCGTGAAGCGTGCCGCGCGTGAGGCCGACACCTCCGGCCCCGATCGACGTCGCCGCGTCGAGCCCGATCCACTCGCCGCGCGGATGCCGGTGGAGATGCACCGAGAGATCGACGTTGATGTAGAGGTATCGGAGGAAGTCGAGCTCGCCGCTGATCCCGTTCCCGAAGTCGGCCGCCACCATCACGCGTTGAAGCGGCGTCGGATCCTCGCCCTCGAACAGGGGTGTCGTGATCCGGCACCATCCCGTCGCCGGCCCGATGTCGCTGAAGTAACCCGCCACGAAACGCCATTCCACCGCCATCCAGAACCCGAGCACGTCGCTGAACCCGGGCTCCCAAAGCCGGCCCTGATCGGGACTCGATGCGATCGGCGGCGCCTCTACGGCCGGCGCGACGTTGTTCCCGACGCGCTGCCGCCATCCGGACGCGCGCGCGACCTCTTGATCTCCGTCGAAGAGCGAGGCCTCGATGAGCTGGACGCGCTTCCCGCCGCGCGCGATCCTCGCCTGTGTGCGGAGGGGCGACAACGGGACGGGCCGAAGGATGTCCACGACGACGCGCATGACCTCCAGGCCCGGCTGCGGATCGCAGCGCTCGATCGCGCGCGCCAGCGCCGACGAAACCGGCCCGCCGTGTTGCGCGCGCATGTCCCACGGCCCGCGCGCGAGCTCCGTCGGAACGACGGTGTCTCCGTCCAGGTGGAAGACCGGTCCGAGCACGCGGGGAGACTAGCAACGCGGCAGGATTCGGGTTCCTCAGGGCGCCGGTACAATGCCCCGGTTACTCGGAGGCGTCGCCTAGTCTGGTCTATGGCGCGGGATTGCTAATCCCGTTGGGGTCGCAAGGTCCCTCGAGCGTTCGAATCGCTCCGCCTCCGCTTGGTTCGCGGGTGCCGCCTCCGGTTCGCCGGTGAGCGTCGCGCCGCTAGAATGTCGTCCCACGCGCCCGTAGCTCAGCATGGATTAGAGCGTCTGACTACGGATCAGAAGGTCGGGGGTTCGAATCCCTCCGGGCGCACTATCTGAGCACCGCGGTTCTGGTTCCAGCGCCGCGCCTTCGACCCTACTGGCGGAACGGGATCGAGCGTCAGAAACTGTCGACGCACACGGATCCCTCAGCGGGAACTTGGGGCCATGGCAGAAGAAGCTCAATCGGAGTACTCGGCGCGTCAATTGGACGTCCGATCTGCGTCCAAGGTTGGCGTCTTGCTCCTCTGCATCGTGGCCGCCCTCGCTTTGGTCGTCACGGTTCCGCTGCCGTCGCGGTCGCTTACAAATCGAACGGGACTCTTGATCCTGCAAGGCGTGAGCATCGTCGCCTTCCCTTTGGGCCTGAAACTGCTTTGGAGGCGACTCTCATGGACTCTCGTGTACTACCTGGTCGCATTAGCGGTCACCCTCGTTGCAATCACCTTGTATTTCGCAGGACCCGGCGCACCCTTCGGTGTGATGAACTACGTTCTGATCGCGATTTACGCCTCCTACTATCTCTCTCTTCGGCGTGCGGTCTCGATCGTGGTCTTGATCGCGGTCGCCTACGCCGTTCAACTCGTTGTTCAGAGCGGCCACACGACTCCGGCGGCCCGGTGGCTCTGGGTCGTGGGGGTCATAGGCATCTCGGTGACGTTCGTGAATTCGCTCGTCCGCAAAGCAGAACGTTCCGCAGAGCGCGAGACGAAAGCACGAGAGGCCGAGACGAAAGCACGAGAGGCCGAGGAAGGCGCGAGGCTCGAGCTCGCGCGAGCCAATGAGGCGCTCGAGGCCAGGGTCGCCGAGCAAGTCGGAGAGATGGAGCGTCTGGGCAGGCTCCGCCGCTTCCTATCACCCAACCTCGCCGACGTCGTCGTCGGATCGGAGAACGAGTCGTTCCTCGAACCTCACCGCCGCGAGATCGCTGTCTTCTTCATCGACCTCAGGGGGTTCACAAGGTTTGCGTCGGCGACGGAACCCGAGGACGTACTGGAAGTCCTTCGCGCCTACTACGACAAGCTCGGGCTGGCATTTTCAAGGTTCGAAGCTACGGTCGGACCGTTTCAAGGAGACGGCGTGATGGCGTACTTCAACGACCCGTTCCCGTGCCCAGATCCTGCGGGCAAGGCTGTGGAGATGGCGGGCTCGATCGCCGACTCGCTGGACGCATTGGGCGATGCATGGCGGGCAAAGGGGCACGACCTCGGCTACGGGATGGGGATCGCATTCGGGCATGCGACGCTCGGCATGATCGGATTCGAAGGAAGACAGGATTACGGTCCCCTCGGAACCGTGGTCAATCTCGCGTCTCGCCTGTGCGATATAGCGACGCCCGGCCAGATACTCGTCGATCGTCGGACGGCTTCTGCAGTATCGGATGGTTTCGATTGCGCGCTCGTCCAAACCATGGAGATCAATGGATTCAGGGACCCCGTGGACGTCTTAGAAGTACGTAGACGCGCTCCCGGATCGCCCGTTCGCGACAGCTCCTGATTGTTCCGCGCAGCGTTGGCTTATCGAGATCCCCAACCTGGGCTTGGGTGGATACGCATAGCGCTGTCGGACCGATAACTACGGATCAGAAGGTCGAGGGTTCGAGCCCCTCCGGGCGCACCACGTGCAAGGAATGTTGGAGCCGCCGCAAGAAATCTCGGAGCACACCAGCTTAAAGGGTCACCACGTCCGCGAACGCCTCCGCGATCACGCCGTAACCGTCGTCATTCGCGTGGACGTCCCAGCCGAGCGGCGGCGGGGTGCAGTTGTAGGTCCAGTTGCAGTCATTGGCGACGTTCTGCGGGACGAGGCCGTACCCCTTCAGCGGGACGAAGTGGTCGAAGTCCGAAGTCGCGAACGCGCCCGCCACGTCGGCCACTGTCACGCCGTTGGCCTGGTATGTGGAGACGAGTCCGGCGTTGAAAGGAGCCCACGCCTGCGCGTCGGCCTGAGCGAGTGACGGGTCGGCCGGGCTCCCGTTCGGCCCTTGTACCCAGTAGCCGAGGAATGGGTCGTAGTAGGTCATGCCATAGATAGGCACGCCGGGTGCGGCCACCTTCAGCGTCTGCAGGATCGTCGTCAGGTTCGCCTGGATCGCCGGCACGATCTCGCCGACGCAGTCCGGGTCGAGGACCCCCGATTCGAAGTCCAAGCAGGAGTCGAAGATGTCGTTGCCGCCGATATCGATCGTGATGAACTCAACTTGTCCTGGATGCGATTCGAGGAAGTTCACTGCCTGAGCGAGCTGAGAGCCTTCCGGGAAGGGGCAGTAGTCGACGCCGTTGATGATCGTGTCGGTGGTCTCGCCGCCGCAGCCAAGCTTCACGAGGCGCAGGGAAGGGATTTCCGAGCGGACGATCTTGAATAGTTGGTCGGCGTAGCCCTGGTGGAAGGACGAAGGGTTCTTGCTGAAGGGCGGCTGGTAGCCCTTCGCAAGGGAATCGCCGATCGACATGTAATAGACGTCTTTGGTTCCGCCCGCGAGCGCCGGTGCCGTTCCCGCGGCGAGCAGGATCACGGCTACCGCAACAATGGTGATGAGACGTCGCTTCATCGTCTCCCCCTCCCCCGTGGAGCCGCGCGGCCTGTGAGAGTCCAGGTGAGTGGCGAGGCCCCACTGTCGACGCTACGCGGCCATTCGTACGAACGCAAGGCCTCACCGACCACTTCGGGGAACGCGAGCGAAAGCGGCGGATTGCGACCACAACCGTGCGTTCATGAGTCACGGTTGACGACTCCGGAGCTGCGGATCAGAAGGTCGGGGGTTCGAGTCCCTCCGGGCGCACTAAGGGGAGCTCTTCTTTAATAGAGCTTGTCGAACGCTCGCCTGATCAGTCCGTAGCATTCGCACGCGCTGGCCTCGAGCGCGTCGCGACTGAGTATGTGGACGACCCCGCGCCGGTAAGTGATCGCGCCCGCATCGCTTAGCTCCCCGGCCGCCTCCGTCACAGAGGCTCGCCGTGAGCCGATCATCTGGGAAAGGAACTCGTGCGTGAGTCCGAACTTGTCGGACCCGACTCGGTCCTGCGTGAGGAGGAGCCACCGCGCGGCTCGCTGGGTGACGGTATGTCGGCGGTTACAGGCGGCGTTCTGACCGACCAGGGTGAATAGTGCTTGCATGAAGTTGTGCATCAAGGATGCGAACGCTCCGCCTGCCTTGACCTCATCGATGAAGACATCAGCCGACACCGATATGGCTTCCCCGACGACCTGAGAAACCGCCTGCGCGTTTGTTATCGAACGACCGTCGAGCACCATGGGCACGCCGACGATCCCTTCGCGTCCGATCGTGGCCATCTCCACATGCCCGCCGTCTTTCATCAGAGTCACCAGCGAAACGACTCCGCTGATCGGGAAATAGACGGTCTCGATCTCGTCATCGGGTTCCCAGAGAACCCGTCGGATGGGCAACTGCTCAAACTGCGAGTCTTTGAGCAGCCGCGATCGTGCCTCCAAAGGAAGTGCGTCCAAGAATCTGTTGCCGGTTTTGTCATCAGCAGAATGCGGTGTGGCAGCCATCGGCCCCTCCCATCAGGGAGGCTCGGCGAAGCTCAGGGCCGGGAGGCTGCGGGCTGGAAAGCCGCTAGGGTCGAGGCCGGGAACCGCGGAGAGCGTCCGGGTTTCGTCTCTCCACCTTCGTCGCCAAACGCAAGCGTGTCAAGCGACTCTAGCGGCGGGATCAGCCTCGTCGGTACGGTGCCGGACCGACGGCGAATCGCAGCGCACTTAGCTTCCAGCGGTGACAGAGGGGTCGTAACTAGCGTTACAAGAAGGGGGAGCTTCAATGCGCTACTACGTCGTCACTCGGGAGAGTTCGACCTCGCGCAGATACATCGTCGCAGAGACGGTGCGCGAAGAAGCCGACACCGGTGAGCACCGCGACACCTCGGTCGCGTCGGCGATCGCAGGCGAGCACGCGGACATCCTGACCGACGAAGAGATCTCCTCAACCAGTGAAGGCGTGGCCATGCTCCGATCATGGAATCTCCATAACGATGACGTCTTCAATGACGAAACGAGGATGCTCCAGCACGAAGACTTCCCGCTTACTTCGATCGCCTAGAGACGCGACGCCCGGCGTATCAACGCCGGCGAAGAATGACGGTTAGGTGGACGCACCAGTGCGTCGGACGCCGAGAACGCGCAGCGCGGAGCGCGCAGCGTTCGCACCGCACATCCCATGGGTACCGGCGCCCGGCGGCGTCGCGGCCGAGCAGATGAACACGTTCGAGCCGGCCGCGTACGGGTCGAGCGCCAGACGCGGGCGGAAGACGACCTGGAGCGGCGAGTTGGCGCCGGTCGAGATGTCGCCGCCGATGTAGTTCGGGTTGTACGCCTCGATCTCGGCAGTCGTCGTCACGTGCGTCGCCACGATCCGCTCGCGGAAGCCCGGCGCGAAGCGCTCGATCTGCGCCAGCATCGGCTCGGTCGCGTCGCCGGTGTAGCCGTTCGGCACGTGCGCGTACGTCCAGACCGGATGGACGTTCCCCTTCGATCGCGACGGGTCCGCGAGGTACTGTTGGCCGACGAGCATGAACGGGCGCGCGGGCATCCGGCCGCGATGCACCTTGGCTTCGCTCGCGGCGATCTCCTCGAGCGTGCCGCCGACGTGGACGGTTCCCGCGCGCGCGCAAGCCTCGTAGGCCCACGGGATCCCTTCCTCGACGGCGAGATCGAGCTTGAACACCGCGGGGCCGTATCGATAACGCTTGAACGCCCGCGAGACGCGCCCGGCGAGCCGGTCGCCCGCGATGCGCAACACCGCGCGCGGGGAGAGGTCGAGTAGCACCACGCGCGCGTCGGGGAGTTGCGCGAGCGAGTCCACGCGCACGCCGGTCTCGACCGTCCCGCCCAGCGACGCGAGTCGC
>JBASRP010000486.1:0-7547 GCA_049273905.1 Actinomycetota bacterium | reverse complement strand
GATCAAGAACGGCGTCGCCACTGGGAACGTTGTGATGGGCGCAAACCATTGCTGCGTCGTGAAGGATTGCGCCCCCGTTCGGAGGTTCGTCGTAACCGCATCGATCACGATGCTGAGATTCTGCACGACTAAACCGTCGCACAGACCGAGGGTGTCGGACGTACCAGTTCCCGAGAACTGGGTCGCGAATGTTCCTTGCAGCGTGTCCAAACACGGCCCCTGGCCGAGGACCGACCACGTGTAGGGACCGTCACCGCTGATATCGACGAAACCGTTGGCCACGCATACGACCCGCGTAGCCGCTTGCGCCGGCACGGCCACGAAGGCCACCAACGCCAGCGCCACGACCGCCAAAGCGAGTGCTCGTTTCAACCTCGTCACCTCCTCGGTGGTGAAGCTCACGCTCCGAGCCCGCCCCGGATCGGCCGCCAGCCACCTCCTCCCGAAAGGAAGGCCGGGCTCCTCTTGCTTGTACGCGAAGACGTCTACTCTCATACGAACCTACCCGAAACACCGAAAAAGGATACCTCGGTAAACCCGCAGGTCAGAGGGAAAAAGTGTGAGAGCCGGGCTTCGCCCGGCCCTCACCCGTCTCTCGAACGTCGCTTACTTCTCGATCGGGACACCCACCAAGGAGCCCCACTCGGTCCACGATCCGTCGTAGTTGCGGACGTTCTTGTAGCCGAGCAGCTCGTGCAGCACGAACCACGTGTGCGCGCTGCGCTCGCCGATGCGGCAATAGGCAACGATATTCTTGTCCGGCGTGATTCCTTGACCCTCGTAGAGCTCCTTCAACTGTTCGGTCGATAGGAACGCGCCCGACTCGGCATCGACGGACTTCGACCACGGGATGTTCGCGGCGCCCGGGATGTGGCCCGGCTTCTGCGCCTGCTCCTGCGGGAGGTGCGGCGGCGCGAGAAGCTCGCCGCGGTACTCCTCCGGAGAACGGACGTCGACGAGTCCGTAGGTCTTGCCGACCTTGTCGAGGACGTCGGTGCGGATCCAGTCGCGGAAGGCTCGGATCTCGTCGTCCTTGCCCTTCACCTTGTAACCCTTGCCCGCGACGACCTTCGGCGGATCCTGCGTCAGCTCGCGGCCCTCGAGCTCCCACTTCTTGCGGCCGCCGTTCATCAGCTTCACGTTGTCGTGGCTGTAGTAGCGGAAGTACCAGTACGCGTACGCGGCGAACCAGTTGTTGTTGCCGCCGTACAGGACGACCTGCGTGTCCGGCGTGACGCCGGCCTTGTCCATCAGCTTCGAGAAGTCGTCGGGGCCGACGAAGTCGCGCTGGAACGAGTCCTGCAGGTCGCTCTTCCAGTTCAGCCCGATCGCGTTGCGGATGTGTCCGCGCTCGTAGGCGGCGGTGTCCTCGTCGACCTCGACGATGCGGATGTTGGGGTCGTCGATGTTCTCAGCGACCCAGTCGGTGTCGACGAGAACGTCCTTGGCGTACCCAGCCATGTGGCCTCCCTCCCAAAGTGCAGCGATCAATTAACCCTATTCCGACGGTGTAAATCAATATTGCCCCCTCCGGCCTGCGGATTGCAAGCCGACGAACCGCCCTACTAGGGTCCTTCCATCGTGACGCCCCGGCGTTCCTCACCCGTTCCTCGGAACGAACTCTCCGGGGACGATCCCGACGCCGTCCTCGAGCTCATCCTCTCGTTCTGGGTCGCCCGCACCGTCATGGCGGCGGTCGAACTCGGCGTCTTCGACATCCTCTCCGGCGCGGGCCTTCCGGAGCAAGACGCCGCCACCGAGCTCGCCTTGAAGGAGCGTCCGGCGCGCGGTCTGTTCGACACCTGCGTGTCGGTAGGGTTGCTCGTCCGTGAAGAGGGACGGATCCGATCGAGTGCCGCAGCCGGTCGGTTCCTATCGAGCGAGTCGGAGTACTCGCTGCGCAACTACGTTCTCGACGAGCTGTGGTGCTGGCCGGCCTGGGGCCGCCTCGAGGAAGCGCTTCGGAACGACGCTCCGCCGCTCCCCCAAGACGACGACGGCTACCACGAGTTCCCGGAAGAGTTCCTCCTCGACTTCCTGCACGGGCACTCGCTCGCGATGGGCGACAAACTCGCTGCTGCGATCCCGCTCGACGGCGTCGAAAGGATCATGGACATCGGCGGGGGCTCGGGCGCCGTGTCGATCGCACTCTGCCGCGCGAACCCGTCGCTCCGCGCCGTGGTCGTCGACCGCGATCAGGTGCTCGCGAAGACACGTGAGCACATCGCAGCTGCCGGGCTCGAGGATCGCATCGCGACGCACGCGGCGAACGTCTTCGCGGACGCTCTTCCGGAGGATTGCGATGCGGTCGTGATCGCGAACATGCTCCACGACTTCTCGCGGGAGAAAGCGGCGGCGATCCTCGCGCGCGCCGCCGAGGCCCTCCCATCCGGCGGCCGATTGCTCGTGATGGAGACGGCGCCGCGCGACGATCGCAGCGGCCCGCCGCTTGCGGCTGTTTTCACCGTCGCGATGATCGTCAACACCGAAGGCGGCGTCGCGTACACGCCCTCCGAGCTGCGCGCGATGATCGAGGACGCGGGACTCTCCGTCGAGCGCGTCGCGCCGATCGGCGAGAACTACGTGACCACCGTCGTCGAGGCTCGCAAGCCATGACCGAGCGCCCGTTCGCCGGCAAGCGGATCGAAGCCAACGGCCTCACCCACTACGTCGTGGATGAGGGGTCCGGAACGCCCGTGGTGCTGCTCCACGGGTTCCCCGACTCGGCCGACATGTGGCGGCACCAGATCCCGGCCCTCGTGGACTCCGGGTTCCGAGTGATCGCGCCCGACCTCCGCGGCTCCGGCGATTCCGATCGCGCAGCGAGCGACGAGGACTACTTCATCTTCAACATGGTGAACGACGTCGTCGCTATCGCCGACGTCCTCGGCATCGAACGATTCCACTTCGTCGGGCACGACTACGGCGCCGGGACGGGATGGATGCTCGTCACCGCACATCCCGAGCGCGTCGAACGATACGTCGCGATGTCCGTTGGGCATCCGGGCGCGTTGGTGCTGGGCGGCCTCGAGCAGATGCGGCGCTCCTGGTACTCGTTCCTGTTCCAGTTCAAAGGGCTGGCCGAGGAGAAGCTTATGGCGAACGACTGGTCGCTCATGCGCGAGTGGCTGGCTCAGCACCCCGACCCCGAGCGTTGCATCGAGATGCTCGCCCGGCCGGACACGCTGCCTGCGATGCTCGGCTGGTACCGCGCGAACATGAAGCCCGACTTCTGGGGCGTGCCTCTCGACTATCCGGCGGTGACCGTGCCGGTCATGGGCATCTATCCGAGCGACGACGACTTCCTCACAGAAGGTGTCCTCGCGGGATCGAAGGACTACGTCGCTGGCGAGTGGCGGTACGAGAAGATCGACGGCGCCGGGCACTGGGTCCCGCTCGAGAGACCAGACGAGGTCAACGCGCTGCTTCTGGACTTCCTGAAGAGCTAGAGGTAGCCGAGCGCGGCTTTCGCTTCGTCGCTCATCATCTCGGGGCCCCACGGCGGCTTGAAGGTCATCGTGAACTCCGAGCCTTCGAGTCCCGGTAGCAGAGAGATGACTTGTTGCATCTGCTGCTCGATCAGCGGGCCGACGGGGCACCCCATCGACGTGAGCGAGTACGTGACCTTGGCGACGCCGTCCTCGACGACGACGTCGTAGACGAGGCCGAGGTCGACGATCGAGATCCCGATCTCGGGATCGACCACGACCTTGATCGCCTCGAGGATCTCGCCGGGCGTCGGCGTCTTCTCGCCGTCGACCGTCGAGCCGTTCGGAGACGCCTGTCCGTTCGTTGTCTGGGTTTCGTCCATCGCCACCATCCTACGCCGTTTCGGACAACGCCTTTTCAGGGTCTATACTTCCCCGCGCTCGGGCACGGGTCCCGGGTGCGACGAAAGCAGCGAAATCCGGTTAGATCCCGGTGCTGTCCCGCAACTGTGACGCCCCGGCCTCGCGACGACGCGAGGAGGGGGACGAGCCAGGACGCCTGCTCCGTCGCCACGAACGTCTGTCCTCGGAGGAAGGGCGGTTTGTGCGACCGAAGGAGCGCCTGTCGCTCCCTCATCGCATCCTCCGGAGGAAAGGAGGAGCGGTGAGGAGATCCGCAGTCATCATCGTGCTTGCGCTGGCCGTCGCGGCCTGCGGTAAGAGCACCCCTGTCACACCGGCTGCGTCGGCGACGGGAACTTTCCCGGCGACGATCACGGCCGGCAACGGCAGCGTCACGATCGCGGCCAAGCCGAAACGCATCGTGTCGCTGTCGCCGACGTCGACGGAGATCTTGTTCGCGATCGGCGCGGGCGCGCAGGTCATCGCCGTCGACGATCAGTCGAACTACCCGACGAACGCTCCGAAGACGACACTGTCGGGGTTCGAGCCCAACGTCGAGGCGATCGCCGGCTACACGCCCGACCTCGTCGTGTTCGCCGACGACTCCAAGAAGCTGAGCGACTCTTTCAAAGCATTGAAGATCCCGGCGATCCTGCACGCGCCCGCGAAGGACCTGGACGACGCCTACGCACAGATCAAGGCGCTCGGCGTGGCGACCGGCCGGACCGGCGCCGCGAACGCCCTCGTCGATCGCATGCGGAAGGACATCCGCGAACTCGCGTCGAGGGCGCCGAAGCCGGCGACGACGTTCACCTACTACCACGAGCTCGACGACCACTACTTCTCGGTCACGTCGTCGACGTTCATCGGGAAGGTCTACGCGTTGCTCGGGCTTAAGAACATCGCGGACCCGGCGGACAAGAGCGGCGGCGGCTACCCACAGTTGTCGCCCGAGTACATCATCCAGTCGAACCCGTCCCTGATCTTCCTGGCCGACACGAAGTGCTGTTCGATCACGGCGGAAACCGTCACGAAGAGGCCCGGCTGGGACAAGATCGCGGCGGTCAAGGACGCGCACGTCGTCGCGCTCGACGACGACATGGCATCGCGGTGGGGTCCGCGGATCGTCGACCTGCTGCGAACGGTGTCGGCCGCCCTCGAAACCTTGAAGCAGGCTGCCTGATGGCGGTCGCGGAACTGCGTGAACGGCTGAGCGCCGTTCCGCTCCGTCCCGCGCGCTTGCGGATCGGGTGGCTGTCTGCGGGGATCGTCGCACTTATCGCCGCCGCATTCATCGGCGTTTTCGTGGGCCCTGTCGGGATCGACCCCATGCAGTCGCTGAGGAAGCTCGTGGGGTTGTTGCCGTTCGTTCCCGACACGTCGCACCTCTCGGCATCGCACGAGGCGATCCTGATGCAGTTGCGGTTGCCGCGCGTCGTCCTTGCGGGGATCGTGGGCGGGACGCTCGCGATGTCCGGCGCCGCGTACCAGGGAGCGTTCCGTAATCCGCTCGCCGATCCGTACCTTCTGGGCGCGGCCGCGGGCGCCGGCCTCGGCGCGACGGCCGTGATCGTCTATACGCCGGCGGGGGTCGGCTCGGACGTCATGCCGATCGCCGCGTTCGCGGGCGCGCTGGCCGCGGTCGCGCTCGCCTACGCGGTGGGGCGGGCAGGAGGACCGGGACGCACCGCCACGACGCTCGTTCTCGCAGGGATAGCGGTCATGTCGTTCTTCACGGCGCTGCAGACGTACGTACTTCAGCGGCGCTCGGACGCCGTGCGCGAAGTCTACGGATGGATCCTCGGGCGACTCTCCACAGTCGGGTGGAGCGACGTCGTGCTCGTTCTTCCGTACGTCGCGGTCGGCGCGACCGCGATCATCGTGCACCGGCGTTTGCTCGATGTGCTCGCGCTCGGCGACGACGAGGCCGAGGCGGTCGGCGTCCCCGCGAGGCGCGTGCGACTGATCGTCGTCGTCGCCGCGTCGCTGTCGACCGCGGCGGTGGTGGCGGTCAGCGGGCTGATCGGCTTCGTCGGGCTGATCGTGCCGCACGTCGTGCGGCTCATCGCCGGGACGAGCTACCGCGTCATCCTCCCGCTCTCGATCTGTTTCGGAGGTGCGTTCCTGATCCTCGCGGACGTGATGGGACGAACCATCATCTCACCGGCGGAGCTGCCGATCGGCGTGATCACGGCGTTCTTCGGCGCGCCGTTCTTCGCTCTCGTCCTGCGCACGAGCAGGAAGATGCTGTGACGTCCGTCGACGTTCGGTCGCTTTCCGTCGAGCTCGGTGGACGCTCGATCTTGAGCGACGTGTCGTTGAGCGTTCCGTCCGGCGATTGGCTGGGATTGATCGGACCCAACGGCGCCGGTAAGACGACGCTGTTGCGCGCGATCGCAGGGCTCATCCCGGCACACGGCGATGTCCTCTTGGACGGCGCGCAGGCGACATCGCTGCGCGCACGCGAACGTGCCCGTTTGGTCGCCATCGTCGCCCAGAGGCCGTCGCTGCCGGACGCGATGAACGTCGCCGACTACGTCTTGTTGGGACGCAGCCCGTACATCCGCTACTTCGATACCGAGACGCGCACCGACATGGACGCGGCGGCGCGGGCGCTCGAGCGGCTCGACATCGGCTCCTTCGCGGATCGTCCGCTCGGCACGTTGTCCGGCGGCGAGCAGCAGCGCGTCGTTCTGGCGCGCGCGCTCGCGCAGGCGACGCCGGTGCTGCTGCTCGACGAGGGCACGGCCGCGCTCGACGTGGGCAGCCAGCAGCAGGTGCTCGAGCTCGTGTCGCAGCTGCGCGACGAGGACGGAACCACGGTTGTCAGCGCGATGCACGACCTGACGCTGGCGGCGCAGTATGCGGATTCGGTCGTCCTCGTTCACGCTGGGCGCGTGATCGAGACCGGTCCGCCCGAGGTGGTCATCCGCGAGGACCTGATCCGTTCCGCCTACGGTGCGGAGGTACGGATCACCCGCGACGCTGACGGGATCGTCGTTGCGCCGGTCCGTTCGCGGCGCGGCGCCCGGAGCCCGACGTGATCGAGCGCGAGAAACCGCGTCGTGAACCGCCTGCTCGCGCGACCGAGCGGCGGAGCTCGCTGGTGCTCGTCAACACCGGCGAAGGCAAGGGCAAAACGACCGCCGCGCTCGGAACGGCCCTGCGAGCCGCCGGCGCGGGCTGGCACGTGTTGGTCATCCAGTTCCTGAAGTCGGGCAAGTGGAAGACCGGTGAAGAGGAAGCTGGGCGCCGGCTGGGGATCGACTGGTGGTCGCTCGGCGACGGCTTCACGTGGGATTCGAAGGACATGGACGAGACCGAGGCACGGGCGCGGGCGGCGTGGACGAGGGCGAAGGACGCGATCATGCGCGGCGACCATCAGCTGGTGGTGCTCGACGAGGTCACCTACCCGGTCACGTGGGGGTGGATCGACGAGGCGGACGTCGTCGCAACGATCGGCGAGCGCCCCGAGCACGTGAGCGTCATCCTCACCGGGCGCGACGCGTCGCCGGGTCTCTTGGAGATCGCCGACACCGCGACCGAGATGGTGAAGCGCAAGCACGTGTTCGACGCGGGCGTGAAAGCGCTGAAAGGGATCGACTTCTGATGGCAATGACACTGCTGACCGGCGGGGCGCGCAGCGGCAAGTCGGCGCTCGCGGCTCGGCTCGGCGCCGCGTGGTCCGGCGGCGTCACGTTCGTCGCGACCGCGGAG
>JBASRP010000478.1:0-7205 GCA_049273905.1 Actinomycetota bacterium | reverse complement strand
AGGTCGGCCTCTACGTCTCGCGGCGCCGCGAGGCGATGCCCTACTTCCTGCGGGACGCCGACGGGGATCTCTGCTACTTCGTCCATCAGGGAGCCGGCGTGCTCGAGACGGACTACGGCCCTCTCCGGTTCGGCGAGGGCGACTACCTCATCGTCCCGAAAGGCACGACGCACCGGTTCGTGCCTGACGCCGATCTCTTCGTCTTCGTGATCGAAGGGAAAGGGGAGTACCACCTTCCCGACCGTGGGATCCTCGGTCGCCACGCGCAGTTCGACCCGGGTGTTCTCGATACTCCCGAGCCGGACCCGCATGACGAAGCAGGTGAGTTCGAGGTGCGCGTGAAACGCGATCACGCATACACGTCGCTCGTGTATCCGCACCATCCGCTGGACGTCGTCGGGTGGCAAGGAGACTTGTGTCCGATGCGGCTGAACGTCGCCGACTTCCGTCCTATCGTCTCACCGCGTTACCACCTGCCGCCGTCGGTTCACGTGACGTGGGCCAACGACGGATTCGCGGTGTGCACCTTCGCGCCGCGTCCGACGGAGACCGGCGACCCCGACGCATTGCGCGTGCCGTTCTTCCATTCGAACATCGACAATGACGAAGTGCTCTTCTATCACGCCGGCCAATTCTTCAGTCGCGCCGGCATCGGGCCCGGCATGATGACGCTGCATCCGCAAGGGTTGCATCACGGGCCGCAGCAAGCTGCGATCGAGGCGTCGAAGACGAAAGAGTTCGCCGACGAGGTCGCGGTGATGGTCGAAACGGAGCGGCCGCTCGCCGTCTCGGGCGACGCCGAGGCCGTCCGCATCGAGGGATACGAGACCTCCTGGGCGCGCGGGATGGGCCTGATCGACTGATCCGGATCGCCCGAACAGCCTGAACCCAGACCCCCTCGGTGACGTTCGACGGCCTGGAATTCTTCTCTCAATCAGAAACAAGCGAACAACGATCCGCTGCTCAGGCCGCCTGTCCCATTGACGGTAAAGGTCTACCTAACTACGTTGCGTGACAGATTCTTACTGTTCGTGACCGCTCTCTCCGTATGGGCGGTGCGGGCGGGGGAACGGGTGCGGAAGGGGTCCGCGGACGGCTCAGGGGAGCCGGAGCGGAGATGAATTGGCGACCGACCGCATCCAACGCGGTCGGTTTTTCGTTCGGCCGGGGATCGAGGGGATGCACGCACCGCATCACCTCATCCGCGGCAGGGCTCCAAAAGAGCGCCGACCGTCGCAACGAACAACGTGGCACAACCACGAACGATCGTGGAGGAGGTGACACAGGACGATGACAAAGAGACGAGCGCTCGTCATTCCATTGATCACGTTGGTGATCATGACGACGCTCGCAGCGATGGCGCCGGCGGCGCACGCGGACGGGGGAGACTTCTCGCTCGACTTCGTCGCGGCCGGTCCGTTCACGTACAACCACGACACCGGTGTCGGTGGTGAGTTCGCGGACCGCACGATCTCCAAGACAGACGGAGTCGTCGAGTCACTCGAAGGCGGCGACTTCGAATGTGGAGACAAGGTCGTGTACCTCACCGAGATCACGGTTGACGCCGGAGCGTCGGGCTCGCAAGACATCGAGCTCGACTACGGTTTCCTCGCGGAGCCGACCGGTCAGCCTGGTGTCGGCCACAAACCGGGTTCCGTCGTCGCTTCGGATAACGGAGACGACAGCGCGAACGCCGGAGACACCGGCAACGACACGACGGTCTCCCTCGTGTCCCAGGGGGTCGACACATCGGGATCCAGCGACGAGGTAGTCGCAACCGTTGCGATCGACAACCTGGATCCGGGCGAGGTCTTCATCGTTCGGATCGAGTTGGAGTTGACGTGTATCTTCGACTCGACGCCGACGGGGAACCTCCAGGCGGAGATCCACGACGCGCGGGTCGTCGACCCGGTCGAGGACGCGATCCCGGTCGGGAACCAGACCGTTCCGTTCCAGAGCCTGTCGGACATCTCCCAGCCGGCGTCCGTTTCGGTGGATTTGGGTGCCTGCGAGCCGAGCATCGGTTCGTCGGTCACTCCGGTCACCGTCACGATCACCCCGCCCGGGGCGGCGTCGGTCACGGTGAACGGTCCGAACGGCTTCACGCACACCTTCACCGGCTCCGGAGGGTCGATCGACCTGGCCCCCGGTCACTACACCTGGACGGCCACGGCCGAAGAGGGGTTCATCCTCGAAGGAGCGACCTCCGGGTCGTTCGACGTCGCGGACTGCGCCCTGACGCGGACCACCGTCACGGTGGACGTCGGCGAATGCATCCCGGCGGTCGGTTCTTCCGAGACGCCGGTCACGGTCGTGATCGACCCCACCCGTGGTGCGTCGGTGACGATCAACGGTCCCAACGGCTTCACGCACACCTTCACAGGGTCCGGCGGAACCATCAACCTCGCTCCGGGTCACTACACCTGGAGCGCGGACGCCGAGCCCGGGTTCGGCCTCGTGGGCCAGACGTCGGGGTCGTTCGACGTGGAGGACTGTGCTCTCACCGGAACCACCGTCACCGTTGAGGTCGGCGAGTGCGTTCCGTCGGTCGGCTCGTCTGTGACCCCGGTCACGGTCGTCATCGACCCCGAGAGCGGAGCCGAAGTGACGATCGACGGTCCGGACGGGTTCACGCACACGTTCACGGGCGACGGCGGCACCATCGACCTCGCTCCGGGGCACTACACGTGGACCGCGACGGCCGGGGACGGGTTCGCCATCGTGGGGCCCAGCTCTGGTTCGTTCGACGTTGAGGACTGCGCGTTGGTTGCGGCATCGGTCAATGTGACCGTCCAGCCGTGCCCGGCGACCAGCTCGACGACGAAGCCGGTGGCCGTCACGATCAATCCGGACGGGGCCGCGAACGTGGACATCGACGGGCCAAACGGCTACCACACGACCGTCACGGGATCGGGCGCGACGCTCGACCTCGCGAAGGGCGACTACACGTGGTCGGCCACGGAGGAACCTGGGTTCGCCATCATCGGCGAGTCCTCCGGGACCTTCACCGTCGGGAGCTGCGTGGTCCAGGTCCTGCCGAAGACGATCCTCCCCAAGACCGGCAGCAGCAGCACGTCGGGTCTCGGGGCGGCCGGCTTCGCCTTCCTGCTCCTGGGTGTCGCGATGGTGGCGGCGTCTCGCCGCACGCCTCGCGCCGTCACGATCGCAGGGATCTCGAGCATCGCTTCGCGACTGAGCGGCCGCATGCTGTGGACGGAGCCGGAGCTTCGGCTCGTGCCCCGTTCACCGGACGTTCGCGAGCGGCACGGCGACCCCCGACGCAGGGTCATCGTCCGCCGCGGCGACCACATCGGACGCCCCGGTCCCGGAGGCGGCTAGAGCAAGACGGCGGTGAGGGGGGACGGAGCCCCAGTCTTCGTCCCCCCTCCCGACGTTCGAGGCGGCCGTCGGGCGGGGATAACATGCGGCGGTGGTCGCGTCCCTCGCTCTCTCCTCGTGGACGTGGGTGGTCGTCGCCGCGTTCGGGTTGCTCTCGATCGGAATCCTGATCCGTGTCACGCTCGGCTTGATCACCCGCCTCAAGGCTCTCAGCCGCACCTTGTCCGAGGCCTCCGCCGAGGTACAGGGCGCGCTCGGCACGATGCGCGAGGAACTCGATCAAGCTTCCGAACACCTGGCCGCCCTGCGGGAACAGCAGGAGGAGGGCCGGGGGAGAACGGTTCGGTAGAACCGGCAAACCTCGGGAATCAGGGCCTCGTCGGGCATTCCGCCCCCTGCTAAACTCGTTTCCGGTTCCGCTCCTCGGAACCCTGAGGAGGTCCCCATGTTCCGGCAGATCGGTCCGCTCGAGATCATCCTTATCCTCGCCGTCTTGCTCCTTCTCTTCGGCGCCAAACGTCTCCCGGAGATCGGGCGTTCGATGGGCAAGTCGCTGCGCGAGTTCAAGGGCGCGACCAAGGGCCTCGCCGACGACGTGAAGTCGGGCCTCGAAGACGAGGACGACGACGTCGACGCGGCGCCGCAGGCGGCCACCCCCAAGGCGAAGGGCCGGGCGAAAGACGCGGCCGAATAGCCGCTTCGAGCACGCCCCGCCCCCAGCGAGACTTGTTCCGACTCCGGCGACCCCGGCGCGCCGAGGCGCGCATGACGGTCATCGAGCACCTCACGGAGCTCCGCTACCGCATGATCGTGAGTGCGCTGGCGTTCTTCATCGGCACGGTGATCGCGTACGTCTTCTACCCGCACATCCTCGACCTGATCCGGCTGCCGCTCAAAGAGGGCAACAAGATCGCGAACATCACGGTCGATCTGTCCGTTCGCGGCGTCACATCGGCGTTCCTCGTCAAGATCAAGATCTCGCTGTTCGCCGGCTTCATCTTCGCGCTCCCCGTGATCCTGCTTCAGGTCTGGCGGTTCATCACCCCGGGGCTCGAGGCGAAAGAGAAGCGCTACGCCATCCCGTTCGTGCTGGGGTCCGTCGGGCTCTTCTGCCTCGGCGCCACCTTCGCGTATCTCGTGCTTCCGCAGGCGATCGGCTTCCTACTGGGATTCGCCGGCGACCTGAAGCCGATCATCTTCATCGACGAGTACGTCGGTTTCGTGATCTTCATGGTGCTGGCGTTCGGGATCACGTTCGAGTTCCCGATGCTCATCCTCTTCCTCGCCGCGGCCGGGGTCGTGTCCTCGCAGTGGCTGCGGAAATACCGGCGGCACGCCATCGTGGCCTGCTTCCTGATCGGCGCGGTGGCCACGCCGTCCCAAGATCCGTACTCGAACACGCTGATGGCGGTACCGTTGTACCTCATGTATGAAGGGTCTCTGCTCATCATCCGCTTCATCATGAAGAAGTAGGAGGATCCGTGGCGATCAAGGGCAAATCTCGGAGGCGCTCGAAGGCGCGGGGCCCGGCCCTGCCGCCGAAGCCCGCCGTCGGGGCCCGCAAGACGCCTCTGCCGATGCGCAAGGACGTCAAGCGTGCGGCCGTCATCCTCCTCTCGGTGCTCGCGTTCCTGGGCGGCCTGCGCGTGTGGCAGAACGACTCCCGCGGAGACGCGGTGAACGAGTACCGCCGCAAGCTCGGGACGGCAGAGGAGCCGTTCCTGCGTCACCTGCGGCAGGGCGAGCCGACCAACTTCGACCAAGCCATCCAGGCGTTCTCGTCGGGTCAGGTCCCCGCGGCCACCTTCCTCACGCTGACCGAGACGTGGGAGAAGGACTTCCGCGAAGCCGAGACCGCGATGCGAAAGCTGAAGCCGCCGAACAAGCGTCTCGTCGAAGCGCAGAACCTCATCGTGCTCGGCGTGGACGGGTATGTGGGTGTCGCGCGTTTGTACAACCTCGCCGGACAGTTGAAGCAGCTGGCCGACGCCGAGAAGGGCGTCAAGCAGAAGGCCGTCCTGCAGCAGAAGGTTCAAGTGGCGCTGCAGCACGCCGACGAGTGGCGGAAACAGCGCGCGGACGAGGTCTTCAAGGCCGGCGCGCAGATGTTCAACGATCTGCTGCTCCGGTACCACCTGGTCGAACCGCAACCCACCAGCACGCCGCAGCAATAGGCTGCCCCATCCGCCCGGCGCCGGGCGCCTTCTAGGATGGACCCCGTGGATCTCTCCGATTTCCGTGGCGGGTACTCGTTCGACTTCGACCCGTTCCAGCGCGACGCGTGCGAGGCGCTCGCCGCCGGGCGCAGCGTGCTCGTCTGCGCTCCCACCGGCGCCGGCAAGACCGTTGTCGGGGAGTTCGCCGTCTGGCTCGCGATCCAGACCGGCACGAAGTGCTTCTACACGACCCCGCTGAAGGCGCTCTCGAACCAGAAGTTCGGCGACTTCATCGCGCGGCACGGCGCCGCGAACGTCGGGCTCCTCACCGGCGACAACTCGATCAACGGCGAGGCGCCGGTCGTCGTGATGACGACCGAGGTCCTACGCAACATGATCTACGAGAATTCCCCGACGCTCCGCGGGCTTCGTTTCGTCGTCCTGGACGAGGTCCACTACTTGAAGGATCCCTACCGCGGCGCGGTCTGGGAAGAGGTCGCGATCCACCTGCCGGAGGACGTGCGCGTGGCCGCGCTGTCGGCCACCGTGTCCAACGCCGAGGAGTTCGGCGAGTGGCTGTCGACGGTGCGCGGCGACACCGACGTGATCATCACGGAGAAGCGTCCGGTACCGCTCGACTACTACATGATGGTCGGCGAACGGTTGATCTCGATGTTCCTCCGCCAGGGGGACGGCGTGAAGCCGAACCCGGCACTCCATCGCCTGGCCGAGCCGCGGATCCCTCGCCACGACCACACCGGCGCGAAAGGGGAATGGCGGCGCGGGCCGCCGCCGTGGGTGCGGCGCGCGAAGGGTGTGCCCGATCGCGTTGACGTGGTGAAGCTCCTGCGCGAGCAGGCGATGCTTCCCGCGATCACGTTCATCTTCTCGCGCGCCGGCTGCGATCAAGCCGTCCGACTGTGCCGCCAGGCGCACATCCGTCTGACGACGCCCGACGAGCGCGAGCGCATCCGCGAGTACGTCGAGCTGCGCACCTCGGAGCTGCCGGCCGAGGACCACGATGTGCTCGGGTTCGACGAATGGCGCGAGGGGCTCGAGGCCGGCGTCGCTGCACACCATGCCGGTCTCATCCCGCTCTTCAAAGAGACCGTCGAGGAGCTCTTCGAGCGCGGGCTGTGCAAGATGGTCTTCGCGACCGAGACGCTGTCGCTCGGGATCAACATGCCGGCGAAGACGGTCACGATCGAGCGGCTGGTGAAGTTCACCGGCGAGAAGCACGAGCTGATGACGCCGGGCGACTTCACGCAGTTGACCGGCCGGGCCGGTCGCCGCGGCATCGACCCGGTCGGCAACGGGATCGTGCTGTTCCAACCGGACATCCCGCCGGATCGCATCGTGCACCTCGCGTCGACCCGCACCTACCCGCTGGTCTCGTCGTTCCGCCCCTCGTACAACATGGCGGTGAACCTCGTCCGCCGCTACTCGGTCGAGGACGCGCAGCGGCTGCTGAACCTGAGCTTCGGACAGTTCCTCGCCGACCGCAGTGTGACGCGCCAGGAGCGGCAGATCGAACGCAACGAACGCTTCCTGGCCGGCTACCGCGAGAACATGCGCTGCGACCGCGGCGACTTCGCGGAGTACTGGGACCTCGTCCGGCAAGCCCGCACGGCCGAGCGCGCGACGCGCCACGAGGGCAACCAGCGGCGGCGCGAGCAGGTGGCGTCGCTGCGGCCGGGGGTGGTCGTGAAC
>JBASRP010000477.1:0-1573 GCA_049273905.1 Actinomycetota bacterium | reverse complement strand
GCGCACCGGCGAGGGCGTCGTCAGCGTGCCCCCGGGCTGGCTGCCACCGGCGACCTGGCGGCGGGTGGCCGTCACGCCGTCGGGACTGGTGTACGTCCGGGGCTGACGCGCAGGACGACTCGGGCATTTCCGGCCGTCGGCGCGCCGCGGACGCTTGGTATTGACCCGGACAAAGCTGTTTCCCTACGATTCGGCCCCCAACCGGGAACGCCGGCGGCTCGTTCTACCGGTTGACTCCGCCTCCGGCACTCCGACCGAAAGAGAAGGACATGGCGCGACGGTACCGTGTGTCTTTCGTCCTCCCCGCGCACAACGAGGAGGCGAACATCGCCACGGCGATCGAGCGCACGCGCGCCGTCGCCCGCCGCCTGACCTCGTCCTACGAGATCATCATCGTCGACGACGGTTCGACCGACTCCACCGGCACGATCGTCCGGGCGATCGCCGAGACCGACCGCAAGATCCGGCTGGTCGTCCACGAGAAGAACCGCGGGTACGGCGAGGCGCTCCGCTCGGGGTTCCGGGAGTCGCGGATGGACCTCGTGTTCTTCACCGATGCCGACCTCCAGTTCGACCTCGAGGAGCTCGCGGCGTTCCTGCCGTGGATCGACCGCGTGCACGTGGTCGCCGGCTACCGGATCGATCGGAAAGACAAGAAGGCGCGCATCCTCGCGGCCCGCGCGTGGAACCTGATCGTACGCGTGATGTTCTACGTCCCCGTCCGTGACATCGACTGCGCGTTCAAGCTGTTCCGCCGGTCGGTCTTCGCCGAGCTCGACCTCGAGAGCGTCGGCGCGATGGTTAACACGGAGTTGATGGTGCGCATCGCGCGGGCCGGGTACAGCGTCGTCGAGCTCGGCGTCACGCACTACCCGCGGACGGCCGGCAAGCCGCGCGGCGCGTCGCCGCGCGTCATCTGGACGGCGTTCCGGGAGCTGCTGAAGATGCGCCACCGTCTCAGGGCGCTGGGAGCCGGCGTCGCCGCACGGGACCAGATCCCGCCGGCGGAGATCGAGCCGGACGGTGCGGAGGTCTCGCGCGCGGGAAGCGCATGACCGGTCGCATCGCCGTCATCGGCGGTGGGATCGGCGGCGCCGTCGCAGCACTCCGTCTGGCGGAAGCCGGCCAGGACGTCGTCCTCCTCGAACGCGGGAACGAGCTCGGTGGGCTCGTCGTGAGCTTCGACGTCGGCGGCACGCCGCTCGAACGCGCCTACCACCACCTGCTCCCCGGCGAGCCCGACATCCTCGTGCTGCTGAAGGAGCTGGGCCTCGACGACCGAATCGCCTGGTACCCGAGCAGCGTCGGCATCCTCGACGGCGGGAAGGTGTGGCCGTTCACGTCGCCGCTCGATCTTCTTCGCTTCTCCCCGCTGCCGTTCGCCGACCGCGTCAAGATGGGACTCGGCGCCCTGCGTTTCGGACGCATCAAGGAATGGGAGCCGCTCGACGGCGAACCGGCGGTCGACTGGCTCGCGCGCCTGACGTCCCCGAAAGCCGTCGAGGTCGTCTGGGAGCCGCTGCTGCGCGTGAAGTTCGACCGCGCCGCGCCCAACGTGCCCGCAGCGTGGATG
>JBASRP010000456.1:0-2383 GCA_049273905.1 Actinomycetota bacterium | reverse complement strand
GTCCGGAGCCGGCCGCCCTTCGCCTCGCCGCCGGTGACGCGCATCAGCCGGCGAACAGCCAGCCGAGCCGCTCGCCGAAGCGCCGGACGACTTCGTCTCGCAGCGCGGCGTGGCCGGGGTCGGATAGATGCGGGTCGTCGTCGACGAGAGCGAAGGCTTCCTTGCGCGCTTCCGCGAGCGTCTCGACGTGGCGCACGAGCGGCGACGCGAAACGGAGGTCGCTCTGGCCCGCCTGCGCCGGGGCGCCGGTCTCCTCCCCCACGGCGCCTTTGCCGAAGAGCTGGCCCTCGCCGCGCAGCTCGAGGTCCTTCTCGGCCAGCACCAAACCGTCGGTCGACGCCTCCATCGCCGCGAGGCGCTCGCGCGCCGTTCGTCGCTCGTCGGTCTCGGTCTCGTCGAGGCTCGTGAGGAGCAGGCAGGTCGCCTGATGCTCGCTGCGGCCGATGCGGCCGCGGAGCTGGTGGAGCTGCGAGAGTCCGAAGCGGTCGGCGTCCTCGATCAGCATCACCGTCGCGTTGGGGATGTCGACGCCGACCTCGATCACGGTCGTGGCGACGAGGACGTCGACCTCGCCGGCGCGCATCGCCGTCATGACCGAGTCCTTCTCGGCCGGGCGCATGCGGCCGTGGATCAGTGCAACGCGGAGGTCGGGGAAGACGTCGCCGGAGATGCGCTCGTACTCGGTCGTCGCCGCCTTCACCTCGAGGGCCTCGGACTCCGAGACGAGCGGGCACACGATGAACGCCTGGCGACCGGCGCCGACCTCGGCGCGGATCAGGTCGTAGGCCTCGTCGCGTTCGTTGCCGCGGATCACGCGCGTGCGCACCGGGCGCCGGCCGGGCGGCATCTCGTCGAGCACACTCACGTCCAAGTCCCCGTACAGCGTCATGGCGAGCGTTCGCGGGATCGGCGTGGCGGTCATGATCAACAGATCGGGCTCGGCATCCTCGACCCCCTTCGCGCGCAACGCGATGCGTTGGTGAACGCCGAACCGATGTTGCTCGTCGACGATCGCGAGACCGAGGCGGTGGAACTGCACGCCCTCCTGGATCAGGGCGTGCGTCCCAACGAGAAGTGTGGCACGGCCGCTCGCCGTCTCTTCGAGTGCGCGCTCGCGCGCCTTTCCGGTCACGGCGCTCGTCAAAAGCTCGACGCCGAACCCCTCGCCGAACAGACGGCCGGTTTCGACCGGCGCTTGGTCGGCGAGCGGCTCGAGCAGCTTGCGCACGGTGAGGAAGTGTTGCTCGGCGAGGACCTCGGTCGGCGCCATGAACGCGGTCTGCGAGCCTGAGCCGGCCGCGGCCAATGCGGCGGCCACGGCGACCACGGTCTTGCCGCTGCCGACCTCGCCTTGCAGCAGGCGGTGCATCGGCCGGGCCTCGGCCATGTCGCCGCGGATCTCGTCGACGGTCCTGCGCTGGGCGCCGGTTGCCGTGAAGGGAAGCGAGGAGAGGAAGCGCCCGACCAGCTCTCCGCCCTCCACGTGCATCATGCCTCTGGTTTCCTTCTCGACGCGGCGTTTCAGCGCGCCGAGGCCGGCTTGCAGGACGAAGAGCTCCTCGAAGACGAGCCGGTTCTTGGCGACGCGGAAGCGATCCCGGGAGGTCGGGAAGTGCATCTCTTCCAGGGCTTCCGCGCGGGTCGGCATCCGGCGCCGCTTCAGCAGGTCGGGCGGCAACGGATCCTCCACGTCCTTGCCATACCTCTTGAGAGCGGAGTGCACGGCCCGGCGGATCATCGTCGTGGAGACGCCCTCGGTGGCCGGATGCACGGGGATGATCCGTCCGGTGTGCACGCCCGGGTCGTCGCCGCGCATGATCTCGACGATCGGTTGCCCCGAGACTTGGAGCTTGCCGGCGCGTTTATCGAACCGGCCGGCGACGGCAACGGTCATGCCCTCGGTGTAGGTGCGCGCGCGGAAGGGCTGGTTCCAGAACACGATCTCGATGAAGCCGGTTCCGTCGCCGACCTTGACGCTCAACATGTGCTTACGGCCGCGGAGATAGCGCCCGTCGACGCGCTTGACCGTCCCGAGGATGGTCGCCTGCTCGCCGATCTTGAGGTCGCGGATCTCTTTCTTGTTCGACAGGTTGAGGTAGTTGCGCGGGACGTACTCCAGCAGATCGCGAACGGTGCGGACGCCCTTCCTCGCGAGCTTCGTCGCGGACGCTTGCTGAAGACCGGGGATCCCCGCGCGCGCGAGCGGCTGGTCGAGGGAACCGCTCGTGCTCACTCGAGCGCGAAGAGGTACCGGTTGACCGGCTGGCCGCCGACGCGCATCTCGACCTCGACGCCGGAGAGGATCTCGGCGGCGCGTGCCGCAACGGCGTCGGCTTCGGCCGGCGGCGCGTCGAGCCCGCTCAGGATCGTGAGCGCTTCGCCG
>JBASRP010000452.1:0-3897 GCA_049273905.1 Actinomycetota bacterium | reverse complement strand
AGGCCCGCCTGCGGCCCCGAGTTCCCTCAGGTACACGCGCAGCAGATCGGTCTGGTGAGCGCGGCGGATCTCGGTCTCGACTGAGAGCACAAGGAAGTACGTGACATCGCGCAGTCCGTGGCCTCGTCGGACGACCTGCCAGTCGAGGAAGCCCGGCTGCGTGCCGTCGAAATAGATGTTCCCCAGGTGCGGGTCGCCGTGGAGGAGCGTGACCGGTCCGGCCGCCAACGCGTGCTCGATCCGGTCGCGCTCGGCGACGAGGACGCGCGCACCGTCCGGGACCAGGTGGGGGTGCGACCGCTCGACGCGCCGCAACGCGGCCCGGACCAACGGGCGGATGAAGACGTTCTTGGGGTCCGCAGCGTGCGAAGCGATCCACGTGAGGTCGGTCCCGAATCGCGGACTCTGCCAGAACGCGGCGTGCAGCCGCGCGAGCGCGGCCACCACCGCTGCGGCCTCCTCGGCGCTCGCCGAACGGCGGATGTCACCGAACCGGCCTCCTCGCTCGGCGAGGTCCTCGAGAACCAGCGCGAAGCGGCCGGTCGCGGGATCGGCGCGCGCGGCGTACATCGTCGGAACTGCGATCGGAGCTTGTGGAGCGATCTCGCGATAGAACCGCACCTCGGTCATCCCGAGACCCATCAGGTCGACGAACGCTCGCGTCGCGAACGCAGCCGGCGCGAGCTTCACGAATACCGTCTGCGGGATCCCGTCCCGGTCGAGCCGCAGGCGTGCACGAGACGTCGTGCCGTCTGTCGCTTCGAGCCTCTCGAGTCCGCGCACATCCGCGCCGAGGACGTCGCCGAGCCACTCGGGCGTGATGTCCGCGATCGTGCGTGGGATCGCGCTGCGGCGAGCGAGGCGATCACGTCCGAGCCGGAGCAGTTCCGAACCGAGCCGGGGGACGGCGGCGAGCACGCGCCTACGGCGACGGCTCGAGGACCGGCATCGCGCGGGAATCTACCGCACCGAGGCCGTTCCGTTGAAGCCGCGGCCACGCACGCAATAGAGTCGCGACGCCTACCAGACGGGAGATCGCATGACCACCGCGGGCGGAAGCGAGATCGGCGCGGCCTTCCACGCGTTGCTCGACGAGCTCCGCGGCCTCGAAGCGAAGTTATACGAAGGCCCGAATACGCCGCTCGACGATCAAGGCGTCGTCGAGGGCTACAAGTGGATCTTCTCGATCCTTCGGGTCGCGTTCGACACACAGGTGTGGGCGGACAAGAACCGCCCCCACTTCGTCGACATCGTCGGCCGTGACAAGAAATGGGGTGGCGACAACGCCGACTGCTTCTACCAGTTCGCGCCGATCGACCCCGCGCTCACCTATCGCGTCCGGGGCCGGCGCGGTGACGCCGTGTACCTCTCGCTCACTGTGTACGGCGGCCCGACCGACGGGAGCTACTCCAACCGGATCGTGGGAACCGTGAACGATCGCGATCTCGACATCGATCCCGACGGTACCTTCGAGGTCGTGCTGAGCGCCGAGCCCCATGACGGCAACTGGCTGAAGCTCGAGCCCGACGCCGTGTGCGCGATCACGCGCGACTACCTCATCGATCCGATCGAAGGCCGGCGCGTCGAGTGGCGCATCGACGCCGTCGACTCCCCGGCGACGTGGCGCGAGAACGAGGAGGATCTGACGCGCCGGTTCCGCGCCGCGCTCACCTTCATCCGCGAGCAGGCGGGGATGGTGCCGCTGCCGCTCGGCGACCCGAACACGATCGGCGAGCCGTATCCCGTCCCGCAGGTCACCTACGGATGGCAGGCCGGCGACGCGGCCTACGCGTTCGGCGGCTTCGCTCTCGCGGATGACGAGGCGCTGGTGATCGAGGGAACCTCGCCGCCGTGCGCGTTCTGGAACATGTGTCTCTGGAACCAGTTCTTACACACCTACAACTACGACTACGAACGCGTGACCATCAACGGCGGCCAGATCGGATACAACGACGACGGATCATGGACGATCGTCGTCGCCCCCACCGACCCCGGCCATCCGAACTGGGTTTCGACCGCCGGACATCCGCACGGCCGGATCTGGTTCCGCTGGTTCTATCCCGAGAGGACGCCGGACCAGCCGAAAACGAGCGTCATGAAAATCGCTGAGGTACACCGATGAGCCCGGCGAAGAAGAGGAAGCCGGCTCAAAAGAAGACTTCGGCGAAGCGCGAGGCCGGCCGCCGGAGAGCGCTCGCGATCCGCGACGCGATCTCCTCCGCGCTGTTCTCGGACGACAAGCTGATGGACGAGATCACCGAGGAGCGCACCCTCGAGACCCCGCTCAGCGATACGCCGAAGCTCGTGCGCGCCGTCGACGCGATCGAGCCGCTGCTCGCGGACGCGGTGAGGAAGCATCCGTCGTTCCTCGGGCGTCTGGCGTACGGGACGGCGCAGCTCGTCAGCACGCTCGCCTCTGAGGACGAGGCGTCCGGCCGCCGGCTGAACGAGATCGCGAAAGGGACCCACGTCGGCATCGTCTTCATCGACGTCGTCGGGTTCACCGCGTTCACATCCCAGCACGGGGACGAGGCCGCCGTGGCGTTGGTCAAGGAGCTCGAGCGTTTGGTGGGCGCCACGTGCCGCCGCTACCAAGGAGAGGTCGTCAAGCACCTCGGCGACGGTTTCCTCATCGCGTTCGGCTCGGCGTCCCGCGCCGTCCGCGGCGCACTGGCGCTGTCCGACGCGGCACGCGAGGAGCGCGAGAAGAACGCCACGTTCCAGCCCGTGCGGATCGTCGTCCACGCCGGCCGCCCGTCGATCGTCGGAGACGACCTGATCGGCCACGATGTCAACCTCACCGCGCGGCTGCTCGCGTACTGCCCGCCGGGGGAGGTTCTGGTGACCGATGAGGTGAAGACCCTCACCGAGAAGCGGTCGAAGTCGGTGGCGTTCTCCAAGCGCCGCCGCGTGGCGCCGCGCGGCGTTCCCGACAAGGTCACCACCTACATCGCGCGACGCGTTGAAGCGGCGCCGTCATGATCGAGACGTTCGACGACGACCTCCGGGCTCATCTCGCGGCGAACCTGAGCGCGTTCGAGCGCGGGCCGGTGCCCGTCACCGAGGAGTTGCGCCACGCCGCCGTCGCGATCGCGATCGCCGGGGACGAGACGGGAGCCGCCTGCTTCCTCCTCACGCGCCGCGCCGCGAACCTGCGGCGGCATGCGGCGCAGTGGGCTTTACCGGGCGGGCGCCTGGACGCCGGCGAGACACCGGCCGACGGCGCGCTGCGGGAGCTGGAGGAAGAGGTTGGCTTGAGGGTCGATGCGCCGAACGTCATGGGAACCCTCGACGACTACCCCACGCGGTCCGGCTACCTGATCACGCCCGTGGTGGTGTGGACCGGCCCGACGCCTTCGTTGCACGTTGACCCCGCTGAGGTCGAATCCGCGCACCTGGTCCCGCTGGCCGAGCTCGACAAGCCGGAGTTCCCGAAGCTGATCCCCGGCACGGAGCCCGACCGCCCGATCATCCAGCTCCCGCTGTTCGGCCGGTTCGTGCATGCGCCGACCGCCGCCGTCCTGTACCAGTTCCGCGAGGTCGGCTTCCACGGCCGAGCCACGCGGGTCGCTCATTTCGACCAACCTACTTTCGCCTGGCGATAGCCGAATTCGGCCTCCACGCGCAGGGTTTCGGGCCCCGCCGTTGAATCCAACCATGGGGTCGGAATCTACCGGCGGCGACCAGGGGAAACGCTCTCGATGTGTTCTCGATCCAAGCGGATCCGCACGTTCCCGATCGTCCTCCTCCTCGCGGCGGCCGTCATGCCCGCGACGGCGTCGAGCGGCGACACGCTCGCGATCCGCGTTCTCTCGAACCGCGCCGATCTGATCAGTGACGGCGACGCGTACGTCGAGATCGTTCTGCCGGGCGGCGCGAGCGCGATCGGCCTCCGCG